>CBHWDR010000294.1:0-4958 GCA_966112575.1 uncultured Chitinophagales bacterium | reverse complement strand
GGAGATATTGAGGATCTGGGCCACTTCCCGGTAGGAAAGCCCGTCCTCGCGCACGAGTTTGAACACCATCTTGCAGCGAGGCGGCAGGCTGTCGATCGCTTCGTGGATGCGGTTCATCAATTCGGCGGTGATCAGCTTCTTTTCCGGCGAGTCCTCTTCCACGAGCTGCACGTTGAAGAAGTCGAAGGGCTCGTGCACATTTTCCCGGGCTTTGGCCGAGAGATAGCTGAGCGAGACGTTCTTAACCGAGGTATAGAGGTAGACCCGGATGTTCTGGATGGAAGCCGCCGACTCGCGGTTGCGCCAGATGCGGATGAAGACCTCGTCCACGATCTCGCGTGCGGCATCCGGGTTCTTGACGATGGCGGAAGAGAACTGGATCAGCTTGGCCGAAAAGTAATGGAAGACCTCACGGAAGGCCGCCTGGTCGCCACGGGCGATCCGCTCCTGCAGACAGGTAAGTACTGACTCGTTGGCTGGCCGGGTATCCATGAAGCAATCGTTGTTAACAGAATTGCGCTAACAATTCCTTAACACCAAATTGGTGAAAATTTCCGATTGCAACAGAAAAATTTTTTCTCAGGAATGCGTCGGGATCACGATGCCCTTCAGCTTCCGGTACATTTCAGTGGCATACTCGTCGGTCATTCCCGAGAGAAAATCCAGGGCGTTCATCACTTTCGCATACCTGCTGCCGGTAGTCTCGAACTCAGTGAACTGGTAAGGGAAGAGGCGGAGTACATTGGCCTCCCGGTGCATGGGCTTTTCCTTCAGCAGGGCCGGCACAAAAAGTTGAAGCAGCTCCGACATCACGTTGTAGCCGGCGATCTCCACCTGTACCACCGTATCGTGCCGGTAGATGCGTTCGAGCGAAATCTCCTGGATGGGCCGCATCACCCCGTAGGCCTGTTCGATCTCGTCGACGAGGGTGCTGTTGAAGCGCCCGTCGAGGATGGCCTGCCGGTGGTCGAGAAAGACGGAGGCGGAACGATTGACGAGCAGGTTGATGATCCGGGCGCGGAGGAAGGCCAGGCCTTCGTTGGCATCCCCGATCTCGCGGTAATGGCCATGGGTGCGGTCGGCGCCACCGGGGTCGAGTCCACGGATCACGCCCATGAAGGCTGCTTCCACTTCTTCCCTGCGCAGGATGCCCAGGCGCTGCGCATCTTCCATGTCCACGATGCTGTAGCAGATATCATCCGCCGCCTCAACGAGGTAAACAAAGGGATGGCGCTTGAAAATATAGGGAGCGGAGGATTCTTCGATCATCTGCAGGTCGCGCGCGATCCTGAGCACCGTGTCTTTCTCCGTCTGAAAAAAACCATACTTCTTCCGGTGCTTGAATTGTTTGTCGGTGGCCGTCGACTCACAGGGATATTTCAGGATCGAAGCGATGGTGGTGTAAGTAAGCCCGAAGCCACCGCGGAAGCGCCCGCGGAAGGAATGGGTCAGTACGCGCACGGCATTGGCATTGCCTTCGAAGTTGGTGAGGTCTGACCATTCCGCTTCGGAGAAATAGGAACGCAGGGGCGCACCGTCGATCCGGCTTTCCGCCTGCTCAATGAAATAAGCCGAGATCGCTTTCTCACCCGAATGCCCGAAGGCCGGATTGCCGATATCGTGGGCCAGGCAGCCCGCAGCCACTACGTTGGCCAGTTCGTAGCGATAGAACTCGTAGGCTTCTTCACGGTCGCGGAACCCGGCAGAAATTTGTTGCCCGACGATCTTGCCGATGGAGCGCCCCACCGAAGCCACTTCGAGCGAGTGCGTAAGGCGGTTGTGAACGAACACCGTACCCGGCAGCGGAAAGACCTGGGTCTTGTTCTGCAGGCGGCGGAAGGCGGAGGAAAAGACCAGGCGGTCGAAGTCGCGCTGGAATCCGGAGCGGGGTCCTTCCGGAAGCTTGTCGTAACCCACGCGCTTTTCGGTGAAGATGTTTTCGAATTGCATAGCCGCGGCGAAGTTAGGAACGCAGATTTTTATGATTTGAATTGATTTCACAGATAGAAATAGGAACGCAGATCTTTATGATAGTCACGATTGATAAGATTAGTTTCCGCAATTGCTAGCGAATTGGATCATTGAAAGCCAAGGCGTGCAATAATAATCTGCTTTCATCAGCAAGATCATGACCATCTGCGTTCTTGTCTTCTGCGAAATCCATATCATCCCATAAATCCGTGATAAAAGAAAAGCCATCGTCCTTGCAAACGATGGCTTACGTTATGAGTCGCGTCCAGTGAAAAAATGATCAGAGCTTCATATACCACAACACACCGAGGAGGATGATGAGGAATACGATGGTGTTCAGGAGGTCCTGGCCGTAGTCTTTTTCTACTTGTTTTTGTTTCATAGCGTACGATTAAGCAATTAAAAAAATGCTCACAGGTAATTGGATAGCTATGATTTTTCAGGATTGGAGGGCGGATTACGAAAAGGGGCCTTGCAGGAGTTTCACAGGCATTGGAGTAGGACGATGATGTAAACCTAAAATCCTCCTTTGTCATTTGCAATCGGAGTTTTACGAATCCGGCATTTTTTCACAGGATCTAAACGGTGGATCAGCCGCTTATGTGGAAAACTTCCGGTGCCTCCTCCCCCATTTGCGGAGGTTTAGGGCCCTATCTTACAGGTATGGAAACCCTGGCCGGCATGCGAAAAGAGGGGATCATCCGTGATCTGGAGTCCTCGACCCAACGTTTTTCGGAAGCGCTGCAAGCCCTTCCTGCAGCGCAGTTTCACCGGAAGCCCGAACAGGGCGGCTGGTCGGCCGCAGAAGTGGCGGAACACCTCGTGGCTACCGAGACCGGGATCAACAAAGCCCTGCGGAAGGCAGCGCCCTGCCAGCGGCTGGCAGATGAAAAAATGGAAATGATCCGACGCGGGATGGGTGATGGCGAACGGCGCTATCCTGCGCCCGACATGCTCCTGCCCACAAACGGACAGTACACGGCCGAACAATTGCTTGCGGCCTTTCAGGCCCAACGCGAGGTCACGCGCCAGCTGATCCAGGATACCGACATCACCGAACTCGTGGAGTTCCCGCATCCGTATTTTGGACAGATGACGCGCATGGAGTGGGTCTATTTCAACATCCACCACACCGACCGCCATATCGGGCAAATGAAGCGGCTTTCTACCTAGAGCACATGGTCTTCGTTCATGCCGTAACGCTCGCGGATCTTCCGGAGCACCTCATCCATGCTGGGCCGGTGGTCCCTGGCACTCCATTCCCCCCGCTCCCATTTATCCAGCTCTTCGTCTATATGTTTTTTCTGTAATTCCGCCAGCTTGTTCACGAGCTCCTCCGACACGTTTTTCTGCCGTTGAAAGAACTGCTTTTTCTTTTCGAAGAGCAGTTCGCGGTCGCGGCGCAGCTCCGATTCGTCGGCCGCCATCTGCACCAGCTCTTCCCTTGCCAGCGCGATATCGTAAGGACCTACCGGCATGATGATCTTCGACAGGATGGGACCTACTTCGATGAGGATGATGAGCAGCGAGAGCAGGACCGAGGTCCACCATACGCTCGGCTCGTCTTCGCTGAGGTCCGACAAGGCCTTGTTGCGTTCGAGGAAGCCCCGGTTGGCAGCGACCTGCGTGGCATAGAGCCCCCTCCTGGCCTGTTCGCCATTACGCGCGGCTGTGAGCAGGCTGTCCTGGGTGCGCAGGGCGGCATCGATCTGCACAAGCTCGGGCGCATATTGCTGGCGTGCCGTTTCGTAGGCACCCATCTTCAATTGTGTGAGCTGCCGAACACCGCGCTGCCCGCTGCCGCCGGTACCATCAGCTTCCCGCACGTAGTCGGACTGCAACCTGCTGAGTGTATCCTCGATGCTCCGCCTTCGACCCGTCAGGCGCGCACGCTCCGCTTCCGCGGTTTGCAGCACCTGTCGGTTTTCGACCTGCAGGAGGCTATCGTTGCGCTGCATTTTGTAATGCGCATTCTCTTCCATCTTTACGTTGATCTCCTTTTCGAAGATCTTCAGCTCCAGCGGACGCGCGATGGTGATCCCGATGAGGATGGCCAGCCCCAGGCGCGGAAGCGCCATCCAGAACTGTTTTCGCCGGGAGATACCGTATTTGCGCATCGTGGATACGAGAAAGCGGTCGAAGTTGAAGATGATGGCGCCCCAGAGCAGGGCCACGATCACCGTCCACAGCAGGGAACCGAAAATGCTGTAGATCGCGTAGCCCGAAGAAAGCGCGGCGAGCAGAAAAGTGGCGAGCAGCACGCCACCCAGGCCGGCGTACTTCGTTTGTTCGGAGGGAAAGCGCCGCAGCAGGGGCTGATGCGCGCCGGCGCACCACCAGAGAAAATGGCCACCTTCTGTTGTCTTCGGAGTGCCGGTAAAATCGTCATAGCTATAACCCGCACCTTCCGTTTTGGAATGATCCGTCATCAGGAAACGTTTACGTGGATAAGAAAATGTGCGGTTGAAGTGGAGAAGAGAATAACGGGCAAAGAACAAAATTAGTATGCCTTCCACGTTAAAAAAGGCCTGAGCCGGCCAGCCTTTCACCTGTCGTGTCGCCGGTACTGACAGTTATTGTGGGCAGACAACAAGAAAGAAAACAGTACCGGCAGAAACACGACAGGCGCCGGGCATAGTCGCAATGCGCTGACAGGCGCAAGCTACTGCATCATCCCGTCGGGCAAAAAGAAACTATATGGTGGTTTTACAACCAGCAAAGCCGGACATCCGGGCTTAAAGCCTTGCCGGGCAAGGGTTTGAGCCCAGTAACGCACCGACTGCCAACCATGGATGGACCTGCTAGGTTGGAGGGAACCTGCTAGGTTAAGGCAACCTGCTAGGTTATGGGGAACCTGCTAGGTGCGCCGCGAACGGACCGGCAAGGAAGAGCCCGCCTCGCCAGCTTGCGGCCTGCCATAAAACGGATAGTACTCTTCCATCGAGATCCAGGGGAACTGCCGCTTCAGTTCGAAGACCGTCCCCTTG
>CBHWDR010000293.1:0-4962 GCA_966112575.1 uncultured Chitinophagales bacterium | reverse complement strand
CCTTAATTTGCACAAATTCGACCGTCAGCGCAATCCCTATTAGCTTCGCGACTTCGCATTGCCAGATCTGATAGTCCTCTCCGAATCGCCCTCCCCGAAATAGAGGCAATAAGTCACTGGCAGCCGCATCTTCAAGCGACATGTAAATCAATGAATTCTGGTAATGCCATGCCAATGAAGCTTCAGTAGAGGACATGTTAAATCTTTGGAAATTTGAATTTAGCAGGCCGCCCATTATTAATAGCTTGTATTCCAGCACTATTAATATCAACAGATGCCGTCGTAGGATCGGTTTGAGTAGCCTGGCCTGCAGGCCGATACAAGACGGAAGTGCCGTCAGGAAGTTTCGCAAGCCATCCTGCGCCGATAGGAGTCACTGACAAAGGTGTTTGACCGCCAAATGCAGCCCTTGCATAGTCTTCTGCCGTTTGATTCGGGTTGGTGCTGGGAGGCATCGGTATGGGAGTGCCTGGTCCGCCTATGCCAGGAGGGAGGTTGCCACCTGCGTCAACGATAGAAGGCGGGACAGAATAGGTCAAACCAAAGCCATAGCTGGGTAAGCTGCCAGCGCTTGAGGTGGCGCACATACATCTCGTTGAAGGGGCGGGCGGGTGAAAGGCATTGCCCGACATACATATTGAACTCGATGCCATCGGTAACATACCGTTCGAAATAATGCGGATACACTTCCTGTGCTTCTTTCTGTTCGGCATCGATGAAGCGGTCCAGCACATCATTGATCCGCGTGATGCTCTCCTCATATTCTCGGCGGTGGTGATAGATCACATTCCGTTGCGGATCGAGCAGGGCGAAATAACCATCGATCAGCTTACGCAGCTCAGGCCGCGTATGCTGCAGGTTCTTCAACAGGGAGTCCAGGTCGTTCTGCAGGAACTCGTATATCACCAGCTCGTCATCGGAGAGCAGGTTCTCGGAGATGGCTGCCAGATATTTTTCAATGCGAAAGCCGGTTTCATCGAGGAGAGGGAATTCGATCACGCGACCGCAACGCTTCAGCAACTCGCGGGCTGCTTCCAGTTGCTCCTGCAGGTCTTTCTGGATCGACTGGCTGCGCTGCGTGGATGAATTGCGCACATCGATCGCCGCATACATCGGGTACACTTCCTCGAACGTGATGTTGGGCATCTTGGCCAGCTCGCTCACCTGTCGGTGCTGGATATATTGAAAGGCCGCTTCGGTAAACTTCCACTCCACGGCAGGCTGCACGGCGGTGAAATGTTCTTTGATCATCTTGTCGATCTGCAGCTCGAGCGCCTCCCGGCTTTTTTCCAGCGCGAGACTGAAAAGTGACACTGCCGGCTGGGCCTTGGCCAGGTGCAGGGGCTGCAGTTCGCCGGGGCGCTGGCTCGACATTTCCAGCAGGCCAATGAGGTCTCCGTTATCGCAACGCAAAGGGCAGATGATGAGCCCCCGTGTGCCCTGCTCCCTGTAATAGCGCAGCAGCTCGTCCGAGCCCCGCTCCTCATCGTGCAGGTCTTCGTACAATACCGGCTGCACGGCGGCGCCAAAGACCTCCTGGCAGAGATCACTGATATGGTCCCGCTCGCGGATGGCCTGCGCCGAACGGAAGAGGATGCTGCTCTTATAAAGTGATTCGGTGTAGAGATAATATTCGTTCATCTTGAAGAAAGGCGTGATGCCGATCTGCAGGTTCTTTAGTCCCATCAGGCTTTGCACATGCTGCTGCAAGTCGTCATAGACCATCACATCCGAAAACGAATTGATGTTCAGCAATGCATTTTTTACTTCCTGGATGGCCTGCTTGCCGGTGACGTCATTCACCTCCAGCACCATCAGTCCAGCAAAGCCGAAATGTTCGATGGGCAGGGCACGCCGCAATTCCTCCAGGTCGAGCGCCTGCTGGAAATCGAACTCTTTCGGAAGCTCGAAATCGTTGTCCACGATCACGTCAACGAACTGCGCGTTCAGGTTCACTTCATTGTAGCGGGTCAGTCCGCTCTCATCCACGAATGCGTGCACCGAAGTGGATTCCGAGGTGGATCTTCCGCCGAAGAATTTCTTCAGGATCAGCGAATAGGCGAGGCGCTCGAAGACATCGTCGAGGTCGGAATGATCATTCTGGAAGGAGAAGGCGGTTTCGCTCTCCTTGAGAAAGATCCGGCGGAATCCCGGTGATGCATAAACGGTATTGCGACTGAAGGGCAGGATGATGGCGTACCATCCCTGGTTGGAAGAAGTTGCGGGCGGAAAGATGGTGGACAGCAAGGTTTCAACGAGCTCGGCTTCCCCCGCTATCGGCCGGGTATCATCCATGGTCTGCAGGAGGTCGGGCTTCGACTCGATCTCGCGGATCAGGCCCTGATATAAGCGTCGCGCACCGGGCTTGCTTTCCGCGATCATCTTCTTGAGTACCTGCACCAAGGGCAATAAGGAAAGGCGACTTTGAAAGGTTCGCTCCTGAATTTCTGTATTCGGCATTGACTAAATCGGGCATAAGCACCCATGGTAGTTAATCAATCGCTAAGCCAAATACCTCTGATCAGGAATATTTCACAATCCTTCCTCCGGGCTCAGCCGTAAAACGGAAACGGGCGGGGCTATTTCGGATTTTTACGCGGAAGGGCGGCAGCTTTTGCAGCTTTCAATTCTTCTTTCATCACCACGTTGTGGTAATATTTACACACTGGCTTGAGCCCGCATTCCGGGCATTTGGGATTGCGGGCTACGCAGATATACCGGCCGTGAAGAATGAGCCAATGATGGAACTTATGGACCAGTTCTCTGGGGATGTATTTGATCAGCTGCAGTTCGGTCTGCAGGGGTGTTTTGGCGCCAACGGTCAGGCCCAGACGCGCTGAAACACGGAATACATGCGTATCCACCGCCATGTTGGGCTGCTTGTCGATCACCGAGGTGATCACGTTGGCGGTCTTTCGGCCCACGCCGGGTAATTCCACCAGCTCGTCCACCGTCATCGGGATCTCGCCCTTGAACTTTTCGGTAACGAGTTTGGCCATGCCCATGAGATGGCGGGTCTTATTGCCGGGGAAGGAGATGCTTTTAATAATGGCGAAGAGGTCGTCGTATTCGGCTTTGGCCAGCGCCCAGATGTCGGGATACTCGGCAAACAGGCCGGGTGTGGTCATGTTCACCCGTTTGTCGGTGCATTGGGCAGAGAGGATCACGGCCACCAGCAACTCGTAGGTGTTGCCGAAAACCAGCTCGGTCTCCGCCTCTGGGCGGGTTACCTTAAAATAGTCGATTACAGCGTCGAAGCGTTCTTTCCGGGTCATGGAAGCCCAAAATTAGGGCGGGAAGGCTTAGGAAGCCACTTTATCCGTGGTAGCACGGGCGTGACGCAGAACATTGAGAATGACCTCGGTACGTGGAGAGACGGTGATATTGTCGAGGCGCTCCATCGAGGTTTTCAGCACAGCCAGCTTTTCACGCAGGGTCCAGTCATTCACAAGAGCAAGGTCGATCGCAGCGGTGGTTTGCGGGTCCGTTTCCTGGTATAGATACAGGAGCAGGTCCTCAGGGGAAAAAGTATGCATAGTAACCAGATGTCTTTTAATATACAACGAATCCGTCAGCTTGTTCGTTCGCTATTAAACGCCGGTTCGCCTGCCTTATTGTTCCCCGTACGCAATTATTTCGCTGCCAGGGGCTTGATGAGGAAGAGGTCTTCGTTGTCGCGCTTCATCAGGTAGCGCTCCCTGGTGAACTTTTCGATGGCGGCGGCATTGAACTGCAGGTCTTTGGAGAAGTTGCGGTTCTCGGCGATCTGCTTTTTAAAGAACTCCTTGCTGGCCTTCATCTCGCGCAGCTGCCGGCGGTCTTCCAGTTGGGAAAAGAGATCGTTCCGGTCGAAAAACAGCATCCAGACCACGAAGGAGGTCAGGGTGAGGAAGTATTTGTTCCTGAGGAACCGGAGGATGGGGTGGATGAGTTTCATAAGAAGTGGCGTCCAGTGGGGTTTCCGGGGTAAAAGTAGGGGTTTGGCGGGAAAGTCAAAAGGCAAAAGGCAATAGGAAGTAGGCAATGGGCAGGGACGGGCTTCCTTCAGGCGAGGAGATGGGCGGTTCAGCTTCCTTGTTGCCTCTGGCCGGGTTTCCCTTCCTTTTGCATACGTATCGGCGGCGTTCGCTCCTCCAATATTGGCAATAGGACATCCTTAATACCCATTGTATCTGCTGGCGAGGGCATGCTTTCATACCGAAAAAACGCCTGCTCCAGTCGCCGGACAATCCGTTGTGCATGTTGCCGGTAGCGCCCGGCCTCAAACATGGAATCCATGGAAAACGCACAGTATTTATAATACCTGCCGCAGGCGATTTCCAAGGTCAGCAGATCAGCGAACTCGCTGGAAGTGGTTGCGGCCTGAGTTCGTTCGTAATAATCGGGTAGCTGTAAAAGGCTGTCATCCAGCAATTCATTGATCAACTGCTCCGGATCTTCTTGTTGAATATTGGTCCGTATGCGACGACCCACCCAAAACCTTCCATTGGGGCGATCCTGGGTAGGATAACATTCGCGGTACAGCCAAAAGATACCGGCGTCGGCCTGCCACCCACGTTCTGCGGAATACAGCAATCGGATCAGGGTACCATCATGACTTGCCTTCTCCCGTCTGTACCGGATTTCAATGCCCGGCGAACCAAAACGCAAGTAGGGCAGCATCAGGTCATAGTCGAAATCACCATATCCATGGGCACGATCATATGCAGCAAGATTCACTTTCCTCCCACTGCTATCGATCGCGCTTGTCGCTGCAATTATTCGTTCTGCCGGAGACTTCCGCTTATTGCAGGCAATGATTACCAACACCAAAATTGCAAAACAGGTTTGAGAGCGCATTGAAACCGGTATTTCTTCCAGAAGGTACAAAGAAAAGCGGCCCGGTGGCCGGCCCCCCTCAGATATTATTTATCACACAAAAAAAAATGATCATTCAAAAAACATCAAAGAAGACAATCCAAA
>CBHWDR010000292.1:0-4970 GCA_966112575.1 uncultured Chitinophagales bacterium | reverse complement strand
TGGACAACGTAACGGTCGTTGCGAACGTGTGCCTTGCTAAGTGCATGTGTAACGTTTTGGAAAGGCCTGCCTTTTCTCCAATATATTTTAGCCCGAGGTTCATCTTCTGATTGCTTGATATCTGCCAATGGAAATCAAGAATGTCGTTTGTAATTGTATAACGCCTCAAAAGGCGCTCGGCCGCTGGGAGCAATGGAATGATTGACTCTTGACCTGTCTTCTGCCGGGGCTTCAAGATGTAAAAGGAGCCGTCAGCATCCTTGACAAAATGTTTTCGCGTCAATTGCTTAAGATCTGTGTAGGCGAGACCGGTATAGCAGGCAAAGAGGAAAACATCACGCTTCCGAACTAGATCCGGGTGCTCCAGAGACACACTTTCCAGCTTTTGAACTTCCTCCTCAGTCAAGAACTCCCGGTAAGTCGGCTTCGATTTAATTTTCAATTCGCGAAACGGATTATCCTTTATGATACCCTGTCGAAGTGCCGGACCCAGGATTACCTTCAAGAAGTCGAGGTATTTTAATGCGACATTGTGCGAGATCGAGCGTTCACGACGCAAAAATTGAAAGTATCCTTCGAGAAAAGCAACATTTATCCGAGAAAGGAGATAGTTCTTCATTCGGTGCTCTGATAGCAGGTAGTCTTGAACATATCTCAGGCTGATTCGGTATTTGTAGAAGGTAGCTTTCGTTATTTCGGCCCCAACCCTTTTCCTTACCTTTTCTTGTGCATTCTCGAGAAAATCGATCAAGGCTTGTGGTCGCTCATCCTTCCCTTTGATCTTTTCCACCAATTCATCGATGGAAAAGGGGTCCGCAGAGAAGCGAAATTCATCAAAGACATTGATCGCCTTTCGATGCATTTCCTCTAAGTTTCTATTTAGCCCACCAGCTTCTTTACTTTGATATGAGACGCGACCGAGAGCTTTATCCCAAAGTTTGGCGGCACAATACAGTCCAGTGAAGACATCGCGTCGCTGGGATCGAAAAATGATGCGAAGAATAATGGGGTGAGTACCCTCCTTACTCGTAAATGTTTTACGAAGTAAGAAACTAAACCGAACGTCGAGTAACAGCATAACAATGCGTTTTTAATGGTGATTAAAACCGCTCTTTGGTATGGTGTAACTCAGGAGACTGTGATATTCGCACACCACCGTTGGCACGAACCGGAGAGTTAGCTACGAAGATATTCCTAAAAATGTCTCCGAAATGTCTCCGCAAAAATGCAGTTTTTCGCAGCCATCTGCATTTTCCGTAAAATAAAAAAGCCTGCCAATCAACGATTTGCAGGCTTTAGCAGGAATCCGCAGATTCCCTTGGTGGAGGTGACCGGAATCGAACCGGTGTCCAAACATGACATCCAAACGCTTTCTACATGCTTATTTCGGAATTGTTTGTCGGGAATGTGCAGGAACCGAACGAACCAACACCTTCCTTAGCTGGATGGTCTTAAGCAGAAGTCACAGCCTTCTTCTGCAGCAGCCTCTTTTGGGTTGAGTCGGCGGCGGCGCTTGGAAAGAGACAAACCTGCGCGGCGGCCCTAATGACTAACTAATCACTGATTAGGCAGCCATGGCATACTGAGTATTGCCATTTGTAGTTCGAATATTCAGATTTACGAGCTAATTATCCAACGCTCGGCATGCTTACACGTTCAAAGATCGATGCTGTCAAAACCAAACACCCCCAGGTGTTCCCCACCGGCTTCCCGGCGGGTCGGTAAAGATACGCAATCCCCCGCTTTTTCCTGTTAAGAAAGGCTTAGTTCCCTAAAGCGGGAAGCGCACTTCGATCCGGCAACCGCTTCCAGGTGCCGAATCGATCGACACCTGCCCCTTGTACACCTCGGCGCGGTTGCGCATATTGTTCAGCCCCAGCCCCGCCTTGCGCGTGCCCGGGTCGAAGCCAACACCATCATCCTCGTACCGGTAGACCAGCTCGCCTTTCCGGCTCTTCAGCAGGATCTTCACTTCCGAAGCCTGTGCATACTTGATCGTATTGTTGAACTGCTCCTGCAGGATCCGGTAGATCGTCAGCTGGATGCCCGGGTCGATCTCGGCTTCCTCGAAGTCGAAGGCATGGGTGATTGCAAACGGGTTGACCTCGGTATAGGAGTTGATCAGCTCCAGGAGCGTATCCCGGAAACAGACATCCTTCAACACCGGCGTCACGAGGGCCTTAGACAGGAAGCGGATCTCATTGATCGAGCGCTGCACCAGCGCCGCGCTCTTTTCGATGAACTGCGCGGACTGCTCGGGGTAATAAGAAATGTTCTCAATATATAATTTAGCGGTCGCCAGCAGCTGGTTCACGTTGTCATGCAGCTCCTTGCCCACCTCGCTCCGCTCCTTCTCCTGCGTTTCAATAATTGCCTGGGCCAGGGCCTTCTGCGCGGCGATCTTCTCTTCCACCATTTGCTTCTGCAACCGCACCTTCTCGGTCACGTTGTTGGCCACCACGATATAATGCGTGCCGTCGACCAGGTGGATCGGGTGCGAGGAGATCTCCACGTTGATCAGCGCCCCGCTGCGCACGCGGTGCCGGTCCATGCCGGTGAAGGGGCGATGGTTGCCGTTGTGATAGGTGAGCAGGATCCCGTCCAACTCCTCCCTGGGCAGGGCGCTGACCTCATACACGCTGAGCGCCAGGAATTCCTCGCGTGTATAACCATATTCCTTCAGCGCCGCATCATTCACATCGGTGAACCGGAAGCTCCCGTCCTTATAGATCATCTTCGGTATCGAGCTGTTGGTAAACAGCTGCTTGTACTTCTCTTCCGATAGCCGGAGCGCTTCTTCTTTCTCGTGCCGCTCGCTCACATCTTTGAGGTAGATCGAATAACCGCTGTTCCCCTTGCTGATGCTCACTTCCAGCCAGCCCGCGCGTTTCTGGCTGTACGCCTCGTAAGTTGTCCGGTCACCCGCGCGCAGGGCAGCAATGAGCCGTTCGCAAAAGGGCGTTACCCGATCCTTGCAGATCACGTCTTCCACCCGTCGGCCGATGATCTCCAATTTCGGCAATCCAAAGGCCTCTGCCGCTTTCTCGTTGCAGAACGTGCAGATCAACTGCTCGTCGCAGGCGAAAAAACACTGGTCCATGCTCTCTAGGATATCGAGCAGTTGGTTGGCGTAGCGTTGCGCCTCCGCGCGCTGGCGCTCCAGCTCCAGGGCACGGCTCTTCCGCTCGGTAATGTTCTTCACCGTGCCGTTCACAGCCAGGAGCGAGCCCTCGGCGTTGCGTTCGGTCTGCACGTAATGGATCACGTGGTAGCTATCGCCCCCCGGCTTGATCATGCGGTGCTCGAACTGCAGGGCGGTCTGCACCTGGATCGCGGCGAGTTGCTGCCGAACGGTTTCCCGGTCTTCCGGGTGAACCAGCGCCAGGAATTGATGCAGGGGCAGCAGGGGAGTCTCCTCGCGGTTGAGGCCATAGATCAGGTACACTTCATCGGAAAGCAGGAATCGTTGGGTATGGAGGTCAAACTCCCACCAGCCGATCTGGGCGAGGCGGTAGGCGCGATAGAGCTTCTGGTAGGTTTCGTCGGGACGGGTCTGCTGATCGAGCGAGTCGGCATCCATCGCCACACAGTGCATCTGCTGCAGCTCCTTGTTCCATTCCGCCCACCAGAGGATCCGGCGACGCTGCCCGTTCTTGCAGCGATAATAGTTCTCAAAATTCTCGATCACCGCCCCGTTCATGATCTGGATGGCCACATCGCTCGTCAGCTCCTGGTCTTCCGGGGCCACCAGGTCCATATAGCGACTTCCGAGGAGCTCCGGGGGCGTAAAGCCGAAGAGCTGCAGGCTTTCCTGCTCCACCGCAATGAACCTGCCCTCGAGGTCGAAAACACATCGAACCTGCAGCAATTTGCCGGGCGGTTTTTGCAAAGGATCCTGGGCTTTTGCCTTCGAAGCGCCCTGGGATCCAGGGTCCTCGTCGAGTTGTTGAAACATACGGTAGCCTCTAAGTAAATCCAAATAGCACGAGGAAAATGCCGATTTCGGCGAACCGGACAATTCGGTAGATAAATGTTTTTTCGTATAAGTAGAAAAGCTTAGATAGCCGGGTAAAACCGATTAGGCATCTTTCGAAAATATTCGACCCCGGCTTTCGGGCCGGGGTCGATGAATATCAGGGATTTATTGATAATCTTATCGGAACATGCGCCAGATATCCAGTCCGAACGCATAGAGCATCAGGCCCAGCAAAAGCACCATGCCCGCCATTTGCGCGTATTCGATGAACTTGTCGCCGGGTTTGCGGCCGGTGATCATTTCATAAATGGTGAAAAGCGCATGCCCACCGTCGAGCGCAGGGATCGGCAGGATGTTCATGAAGGCGAGAATGATCGAGAACAGGGCGGTCATGGTCCAGAACCGCTGCCAGTCCCAGCTCCCGCCGAAGGTTTTGCCGATGCTCACCACGGAGCCGAGGTTGTCCGACACCTTGTGTTCTTTCGAAGTGAAGAGCAGGCGGATACCGGTCACGTATTCACCCAGCCGGGTCGTACCCAGGCGGATGCCGGCTGGTATGGATTGAAAGAAGGAGTACTCTTTCTTTTCCACGGTCAGCAGCTCATCGAGCTGCCGTGTCACCAGCCCGGTTGCATCGCGCCCGTCGGTCTTCACCACGGCCTGCACCGTATCCCGCCCGTTGCGCAGCAGGTGCAGGGTGATGTTCTGCTCCTTCAGTCCCTTCTTCGCTTCGAAATATTCGTGCAGGTATTGAAAGCGGTGGTTGTTCACGCCTACGATCACGTCGCCGGGCTGCATCTTGCCCGATACATACCGCACGTCGTCGTCGGATTTGATGATCGCCGGCACGCGCGGGGCCACAAAAGCCAGCCGCTGTTCCTTCGTCAGCTTGCTGAGGAAACCCGAAGGCATGGTAAGCTGCGTATCGCGACCGTCCCGCTTCACATTCAGGTTGATCTTCTCGGTCCGCGCGATCATGCGGGGAAGCTCTTCG
>CBHWDR010000291.1:0-4970 GCA_966112575.1 uncultured Chitinophagales bacterium | reverse complement strand
AGGGCCTGGCCTATGTGGACGAAAGCACCTCGGAAGAGATCGCATCCATGAAGGGAACGCCCACCGAGCCGGGAAGGAATAGTCCCTACCGCGATCGCAGCGTAGAGGAGAACCTTGAACTTTTCGCCCGCATGAAGGCCGGCGAGTTTGCCGACGGCAGCCGCACCCTGCGTGCGAAGATCGATATGGCCCATACCAACATGCTCATGCGTGATCCGATCCTCTACCGGATCAAGCATGCCCATCACCACCGCACCGGCGATAAATGGTGCATCTATCCCATGTATGATTTTGCGCATGGCCAGAGTGATTCGATCGAGAGCGTTACCCATTCGATCTGCACCCTCGAGTTCGTGCCGCACCGCGAACTGTACGACTGGTTCATCGAGAAACTCGAGATCTATCCTTCACATCAATATGAATTTGCCCGCCGCAATCTTTCCTATACCGTGATGAGCAAGCGCAAGCTGCTGCAGCTGGTGAATGAAAAGCATGTGGACGGCTGGGACGACCCGCGCATGCCGACCATCTCGGGGATGCGCCGCCGCGGTTATACACCCGAGGCCATCCGCGATTTCTGCGACCGCGTAGGCATTGCCAAGCGCGATAACGTCATCGATGTCGGGCTCCTGGAATTCTGTGTGCGCGAGCACCTCAACAAGATCGCCCTCCGCCGCATGGTGGTGTTCGATCCGGTAAAAGTGGTGATCACCAATTATGAGAAGGATGTGGAACTCCTGGATGGTGAAGACAACCCCGAAGATCCGAACAGCCCTGTTCGCCAGATCCCTTTCGGACGTGAACTCTACATCGAGCGGGAAGACTTCATGGAAAACCCGCCGAAGAAATATTTCCGCCTTTTCCCCGGCGGTATGGTCCGACTGAAATTCGCCTACATCATCAAGTGTGAGGAAGTGATCAAGGATGAGAATGGCCATATCACCGAACTCCGCTGTACCTACATCCCCGAGAGCAAAAGCGGCAGTGACACTTCGGGCATCAACGTGAAAGGCACCCTGCATTGGGTGGAGGTGACCCAGGCCGTAACGGCTGAAGTACGCCTCTACGACCGCCTGTTCCAGGTGGAGGACCCTTCCAGTGAAGAAGGCGATTTCAAGGAGTATATCAATCCCGATTCCCTGCAGACCATCACTACGGCCTATGGCGAACCAGCCTTGAAAAATGCCAAGCTGAATGAACGCTACCAATTCCTCCGCAAGGGCTATTTCACCCTCGATAACAAAGATACCTATGCCCGACTGGTCTTCAACCGTACGGTTACCCTGAAAGACGCGTGGGCGAAGGAAATGAAGAAAGGATAGTTTTCGTTTAGCGGATTGGTGCCTTAGTATAGGTATATGCCCACCAGATCAGCAACACCTGCAGCGGAAGCCGCAGCAATGCCACCCAGGTATAAGGATGGCCCGATGCACGGTAGTTCAGCCACATCTGGATGTTCGCCGGGAAAACGGCAAACAGCAAAATGATGAGGCCCCATGCAGCAACTACCTGCGTCGTCCGGAAAAGCAGCATTGCGCCCAGAAGGATTTCCGCGATGCCGCTGAGGATGACCAATGCCTGGTGCGCGGGCAGCCAGGGAGGCATGATCCTCCGATACATCGCTGGATTGATGAAATGATTGATCCCGGCTGCGATATAAAGGACCGCCATCAGGTAAAGCAGGAAGGGCCGCATATGGTAAATTAGCATTAGACAGACGAATTAAGAAGACGCTACGATATAAAAAAGCCTCCCGGATTTTTCGGGAGGCTTTTTCTATGCGGTCGGATCGACTTACTTGTTTGGATCCAGGGCCTGGGCGATGCGGTCCAGCATGTCCTGCAGGTGCGCCTTCGACATGGCGTCGCTATAGGAGGGAAGGGCCGAACGAATCTCGGATTGCAGCGAGCGCAGTTGCGCCTTTGCGATCGAGATGGCATCGGTGGTCTTTGGATTGATGGCAGGAGCCGCTGCACCGAAGGCAACCGCGATCGCTCCGGCACTCGGCTCGGGGTTGATCAGGCGATTGACGGTCTCAACGTAAGCTTTCTGCAGGTTGCGGCGATACATATCGATCGTCTTGCGGCCGGCCAGTTCGTTCCATACACCTTTCCGGAGGTCGGTCATCATTTCCATGCCGGTGTAGGCTGCGGCGCCATGCTGGGCTTCGAAGCGCGCGAGCTTGGTGAGCGTGTTCACGGAGATCAGGCGGTTCAGCGAGCTCTGTTGCAGGTTGAGCACCGTGGTCAGCTTGTTCGCACCGGTATAATCGGAGATGCTGTTATCAACGATCCACTTCGGCGTAGTGAACAGGTTTTCTTGCAGGAAGCTCATCGCTTCTTTCTGCTTCGCCTTCGGCGTGAATTCCAGAACCACACCCGGCTCTTCGCTCATCTTCGGCGTGGTATAGATACCACCGATCGACTTGGCTACGTGGCCCATGTAACGGTTGAACTGCGTAGTCAGCTGACCATACATCTCGTTCATGCCGGAATAGTCCTTGTTGGCTTCTTTCGTCCACTCGGGCAGCTTGTCCAGGATGCGCTTCAGGTTCTTGATGCCGTAAGCGCTGGCTTTCGCAGCGTTATCGCCCAGGTCTTCGTTCTGACCGCGGGGATCATCCGGATCCGTTTCCGTACCAAACCAGAGACGCTTGTTCTTCAGGCGCTCGATCACGGTATTGTTCATCTGCGCTACTTCCTGCTCCGGTGTAACGTTGGCAGGCGTCCAGCGGTAGCCCCATTCGATGGCCCACAGGTCATAATCACCAATCCGGGGGAAGAGGCCTTTCTGGTTGATGTTGTCTTCGGGTTGGGCTACGTAGTTGAAGCGGGCATAGTCCATGATCGAAGGCGTGTGGCCATTCGCTTCAACGAACGCCTTGTCGCGGAGCTTCTCTACCGGAACGGTGGAGGAAGAACCGTAGTTGTGACGCAGGCCCAGGGTATGTCCCACTTCATGTGAGGACACAAAGCGGATCAGCTGGCCCATGAGCTCATCGGAGAAACGAAGCGTGCGGGCAGCCGGATCAACGGCAGCGGTCTGGATGAAATACCAGTCACGCACCAGGTTCATCACATTATGGTACCAGTTGATGTGGCTTTCGAGGATCTCGCCCGAGCGCGGGTCATGTACGTGGGGTCCGGAGGCGTTGGCCACATCGGAAGGCTTGTACACGATGGCCGAATAACCGGCACCCTCAAGGCTCCAGGAAGGATCGTTGGTCGGGGCCAGCTTCGCGGTGATCGCATTTTTCCAGCCGGCTTTTTCAAAAGCGGCATTCCAGTCGTTCACGCCGGCAACGAGGTAGGGGATCCACTTCTTCGGTGTGGCGGGATCGATGTAGTAAACGATCTGCTTGGCAGGCTCCACGAGCTCACCGCGCAGGTATTTCGCTTCATCACCGGGCTTGGGCTCCAGGCGCCAGCGGGTGATCATGCGGATCTCTTCCACACCCTGCGGGTTGGCATCGAAATCGGTGTAGCCGGTAGCGAAGTAGCCGATACGCGGATCGAAATAACGGGGCTTCATCGCCACCTTGGGCAGCAACACCATCGAGGAGTTGAGCTCAAACGTGGTAGGTGTGCCGGCCGTTGCGCCAAAGGCCAGGGCCGCAGGGGCGCCCGGTGTCGCGGGAGGCGTACGCATATAGGTCTTCACGGTCTGCACTTCCATGTTCTTCTGGAAGGATTTTACATCTAGGATGTAAGATGTCTCCCGCTGGTATTGTGTCAGTCCGAGTGCACGCTTCACGCGGGCGTCGAAGAACAGGATGTCGTTATCACCCATAAGGTAATCGGTCACTTCGATCACGGAGCTCTTCGCACTCGACAGCGAGTCGGTGTGATAAGCCGCCACTGGGAAGGCCGCGTTGATGGGCTGGAGGTTCGAATTGCGCACCGACTCGTACATGCCGGCGGAATCACGGCCTACTTCCTGGTAGGAGATGCTGCGCAGGAAAATGCGGTTGTTGGGTCCGCGTTCGAACGAGATCACGTTGTCCGAGATCTGGTCACCGGCATAACCGAGGAAACCCGCACGGGCTCCGGCAGGGGCTTTCATGATCCGGTTGACCACCAGGATCTCGCGGCCCAGCAGGGAATCCGGGATCTCGAAATAATACTTGTCTTCCACGCGGTGGGTGGTGAGCAGGCCCTTGGAAGTCTTGGCCTTGGCCGTGATCACTTCCTTGAAGTCCTTGGGCCCGGTGGCAGACCCATTGGCGCCACGGCCCGGGAAACCCGCCGGAACGGCGGTGCCGGAGGAGGGATTACCCCCCTGGGCCATGACAGCGGATGAAAAGAGAACGCTGGTTGCTACGGCAACAGCAATGCGACGATTCATGTGCATGTGAATTTTGATGGATAATCTGGGTTAACGTACAAAAAGGAAATATAGTTCAGAAGTCGTTTCCGCCGGTCATAAAGTTGCAACATCAGTCGGTTTTTTGGAAAACGGTTGCTTCCGTGGATGAACGGCGGGCAGGAGCGGGGGATTTAGGGATTGTGGGATTGGTAGATTTTGTGAATGAAGTCTAGGAAATCTCAAAATCCCCGAATCCCGAAATCCATATTGCTTGTTCACCGAAAAAATAGGGTCGATTCTCGCTTCCTTCCTAAATTCGCCGCCCCCGAAACGAACAATACTCTATGGAGCAGAAATACATTCAACAGATCGCAGGAAAACTGAATCTGACCACCCGCCAGGTGGAATCGATCAATAAGATGCAGAGTGAAGGCGCCACGATCCCCTTCATGGCCCGCTACCGGAAAGAAGTGACCGGCAACCTGGACGAGGTGGCGATCGGCAACGTGGTGGAAGAGGTCGCTTACTTCACGGAACTCGACAAGCGGAAAGACACCGTAGTGAAGACCATCGAGGAGCAGGGCAAGATGACGGAAGAGCTGAAGAAGCGGATCGAGAACTGCTACTCCGCCACCGAGCTCGAGGACCTCTACCTGCCTTATAAG
>CBHWDR010000290.1:0-4970 GCA_966112575.1 uncultured Chitinophagales bacterium | reverse complement strand
AACAACATCTTCATCGACAACGTAAACCTGACCACCCGTGTTCTGCCGACCCGGATCAAGCAGCAGGGCTACCTGATCCTGCCTTCTCCGTTCCAGAACAACTTCGGTGTATGGCACCTGCAGACCCCGACCACGCTGAAGTACATCAACGTGTACAACTCGATCGGTCAGCTGATCTGGACGAAGTCCTTCAGCGGTAATGCCACGAAGATGGAAATGGTAGACCTGACCGGCAAGGCCGCAGGCGTTTACGTAGTGAAGCTGGGCTACGAAGACGAGAACCGCAATGTGAGCGAACGAGTCGTTAAATTCTAATCGTTCTTCCGATATCATAAGCCCCGGGTAAAAAACCCGGGGCTTATTTTTTTATTCCCGTCCTACCTTTGCAGCAATCTAGAATCCATGAGCACAGCATTGATCGACACGCCTCCGATTGTCCATCCGAACCCCGCGCTGCAGCGCATCGCCGAGAAAGTCTATGCCGGCGAGCGCCTTTCCCCCGAAGAAGGCCTGCTCCTTTTTGAACAGGCCGACCTGCCCTTCATGGGCGCCCTGGCCAACCATGTACGCGAGAAGCTGCACGGCAACCGCACTTATTTCAACCGCAATTTTCATATCGAGCCCACGAACGTCTGCGTGTTCTCCTGTCATTTCTGTTCCTACTCCCGCCTCTATGCCAAGCGCGAGGAAGGCTGGGAACTGAGCATCGAAGACATGATGAACATCGTTCGGAAATACGATGGCAAGCCCGAGACCGAAGTGCACATCGTAGGCGGGGTGCACCCGAAAATGAACCTGCATTTCTTCGCCGACCTGCTCCGCCAGATCAAGGCCCACCGTCCCGACCTGCATATCAAGGGTTTTACGGCGGTGGAGCTGGACTACATGTTCCGCAAGGCGAAGCTCAGCGTGGAAGAAGGCGTACAGCTACTGAAGGAAGCGGGCCTGGACTCGATCCCCGGCGGCGGCGCCGAGATCTTCGACGAGGAGATCCGCCAGCAGATCTGCGCCGACAAGGTGGATGCGGCCGGCTGGCTCCAGATCCACGAGACCGTGCACCGGGCCGGCATGCATTCGAATGCCACCATGCTCTACGGGCATGTGGAGCAGTACCGGCACCGGGTCGACCACATGGAGCGCCTGCGCAGCCTGCAGGACCAGACGGGTGGTTTCAACACGTTCATCCCCCTGAAGTTCCGCAACGGCGACAACGACATGAGCCATGTGTCCGAGGTGTCGGTGGTGGAAGACCTGAAGATGTATGCCGTAGCAAGGCTGTACATGGATAATTTCCCCCACCTGAAGGCCTACTGGCCGATGCTGGGCCGGAAGAATGCGCAGCTGGCCCTGGCCTTCGGCGTGGACGATATCGACGGCACCATCGATGACACCACGAAGATCTACTCGATGGCAGGCTCGGAAGAGCAGACGCCGGCGATGAGCACCGAGGAGATCGTGAACCTCATCCGCCAGGTGCACCGGCAGCCGGTGGAGCGCGATACGCTTTATAATGAGATCAAAGCGTATTAAGGTTTTCCGAAAGCTGTTAAATCCATTGGAGATGTGCATGTCTCCACTTAAATTGGACGTATAATTCGATAAATATGAACGAAGACATCCTGTATTCCGCCGACTTATCCAAGGTGCAGCAGCGCTTCATGAGCAATGTGTACACCTGGATGGCCGTAGCCCTGAGCATTACCGGCCTGGTAGCCTATATGACCGCCAGTTCCAATGCCGCCATGAACTTCTTTTTTGCCAATCCCTTTATCCTCATCGGCATCCTCATCGCCAAGCTGCTGATGGTGGGCACCCTTTCGATCTGGGTCCGGAAGCTTTCCGCTGTTGCGGCCACCGTCGTATTCATGCTTTATGCCACCCTCACCGGTTTTGTGTTCTCCACCCTCTTCCTGGTTTACACTTCCGGTTCGCTGGCCTCCACCTTCTTCATCACCGGCGGCATCTTCCTGATCATGAGCATCTATGGATATACTACGGGAAATGACCTGACGAAGCTGGGATCACTGCTCTTCATGCTGCTGATCGGCTTAGTGCTCGCCTCCATCGTTAACTGGTTCGTGGCCAGCACCACGCTCGACTGGATCATCACCTATGTTGGTGTGTTCATTTTCGTTGGACTGATCGCTGTGGATACGCAGAAGATCAAGTCCTGGGCCGGTGAAATGGAAGAAGGCAGCGACGACCACCGCAAGTATGCTGTAGTGGGTGCACTTTCGCTCTACCTCGACTTTATCAACCTGTTCGTCTTCCTGCTGCGCATCTTCGGAAACCGCCGCTAAGAAGATCTTCAACCTATTGCTCCAACCACTCCGCAAGAGTGGTTTTTTCTTTGTCTCTGCCTTGGCAGTTCGGCTTTCTTTTTGTTCCCGGAGGGGGAAATGGTGTGTATGAAATTTGTGTGGAACCCGATCTTTTGCGCCCTCCTGCTTGTACTGGCGCTCAGTAGTTGCCGCCGCCGGGAAATGGAGAACAGCCTGCAGGCCCTGCCCAGTCATCGCCTGGATACAGAGGCCGACCTGGATGTGCTCATCAACCAGATCGGGAATGCCCGGATCGTGCTGTTGGGCGAAGCGTCGCACGGCACGGCCGAGTATTACGACTGGCGCGCTGCACTTTCCCGGAGGCTGATCGCGGAGAAGGGCTTCGACCTGATCGGCGTAGAAGGCGAATGGGCGGATTCTTACCGGGTGAACCAGTTCGTAAAGGGACCGGCAGCCGACAGCGCCCAGGCGGTGTCGGTTCTTCGGCAGTATGACCGCTGGCCTACCTGGATGTGGGGGAACTATCACGTGGCATCGCTGGCAACCTGGATGAATAACTACAACCAGGGGAAGGCGCCGGCCGACAAGGCAGGCTTCTTCGGGCTCGATGTCTACTGTCTTTGGGAGTCTACGCTCGAGTTGATGTCGGGGGTACAGGGCAACCCGGCACTCGCGCAAAAAGCACAGCAGGTTTATCAATGCTTCCGTCCCTACAGCGCCGACCCGGTAGATTATGGCTATGCGGTGTATAATGCCTCCGCCAGTTGCAGGCAGGCCTCGGAAGAGCTCTGGCAATCGGTATGGTCGGCCACAGGAGGAACCACGGCGCGGGATGAATCGTCTTTTGTACTGCAGCAACATGCCCTGGTAGCCCGGAATGCAGAGCAATACTATCGCACGGCGGTGGTCAGCTACCCTGAATCCTGGAACATCCGCGACCGCCATATGATGCAAACCATCGAGCGCCTCCTGGAACACGAGGGCCCCGATGCCAAGATCATTATCTGGGAACACAACACGCACATCGGCGATGCGCGACATACGGATATGGCCGACCAGGGAATGGTGAATGTGGGCCAGCTGGTACGGGAGCGCTACGGTGCCGACCAGGTCTTCGCCATTGGATTCGGGTCGTATAGCGGTTCGGTGATCGCGTCGCCGCAGTGGGGCGGCCCGATTCAGTCGATGCGCGTACCTCCCGCGGAGCGCGGCAGCTGGGAGGAGCTCCTGCATCGGACCGGTGCCTATAATAAGATCCTGCTGTCCTCGGAGCTGAAGCAAGAACCTGACCTGATGCGCCGCATCGGCAACCGGGCTATCGGGGTGGTGTATGATCCGGGGAATGAGAGCGGCAACTATGTTCCGAGCATCATCCCCAACCGTTACGATGCTTTTGTGTTTATCGACCGGACGTCGGCCCTTCGCGCCCTTGGAACGCCGCCGCGAAACGAACCGCCGGACACGTATCCTTCGGGACAGTGAGCTGTAATACGTGAGACGTGAGACGTGAGATGTGAGATGTGAGACGTGAGACGGTCAGCATTCGGAGAGGCTCAGCGGGATGTTGACCGCCAGTCCGCCTTCCGCGGTTTCCTTGTACTTGGAGTTCATGTCGAGCGCCGTGGCCCACATCGTGTCCACCACTGCGTCGAGGGAGACCTTGGCATAGTCGGGAGAGCTTTGAAGGGCGAGCTGGGAGGCGGTGATGGCCTTGATCGCACCCATGGTATTGCGCTCGATGCAGGGTACCTGCACCAGGCCGGCGATGGGATCGCAGGTCATGCCGAGATGGTGCTCCATGGCGATCTCGGCGGCCATCAGTGCCTGGCGCTGGGTTCCGCCGAGCGCCTCGGTAAGGGCCGCTGCAGCCATGGAAGACGAAACACCGATCTCGGCCTGGCAGCCGCCCATGGCAGCGGAGATGGTCGCTCCTTTTTTGAAGATGGAGCCGATCTCGGAGGCGGTGAGGAGGAACTGCACGATGCGGTCTTCGGTAACGCCTTCGGTGAAGATGATGAAATAGTGCAGCACGGCCGGGATCACGCCGGCCGCACCATTGGTAGGGGCCGTGACCACGCGTCCGAAAGAGGCATTTTCTTCATTGACGGCAAGAGCGAAACAGCTCACCCAGTCGAGGATATAGGGGAAGGAGTTCCCGCCCTTGCGAATGGCGGCTACCCATTCCTCATGACTGCCATACGGATGCCCCTTGAGCAGGCGTTTGTTCAGGTCGCCGGCACGGCGCTTGACATTCAGTCCGCCCGGCAGGACGCCGGAAGTATGACAGCCCCGGTAGGTGCAGTCGCGCATCACATTCCAGATCTTCAGCACGCCTTCCCTGGTCAGCGCTTCGGGCCTCCAGGACTGTTCGTTCTCCATCACCACTTCATGGATCGAGAGGCCGGTTTTCAGGCACCAGTGCAGGAGCTCGGAGGCCGTATTGACCGGGAAAGGCAAATGGGTGGTAGCGGCATCGGCCTGTTCGCCTTCTTTCACAACAAAACCGCCACCGATGGAGTAGTAGGTTTCGGAAATGGACTCGCCGTTTTCCAGGCGGACCAGGAAAGACAGGGCATTGGGATGAAAGGGAAGGGTTTCGGAGCACAGGAACTGCAGCTGCGTGGCGGGGTCGAAAGCGATGGTTTTGCTGCCGCCGAGAGTGATGGTCTTTTCCGTGGCGATGCGGTC
>CBHWDR010000289.1:0-4976 GCA_966112575.1 uncultured Chitinophagales bacterium | reverse complement strand
TTCGGCAGGCCGGGAAAAAGACTAAACTTTGCTAAAAATATTAGCAATCATGACCCGGCTATCCATTAAATTCCTCGGTTATGTTCCTGCAGGCTTTCCTTCACCCGCTTCCGACTACATGGAGGAGGGCATTGACCTCAACAAGGAACTGATCCGCCGTCCCTCGTCCACCTATTTCTTCCGGGCCACCGGCGAGTCGATGATCGGTGCGCATATCCCGCCCGATTCCATCCTCATTGTGGACCGGTCGGTGAAGCCGCGCAACAACTCCATCGTGCTGGCCGTGGTCAACGGCGAGTTCACCGTGAAGTATTTCGTGAACCAGGGCGGGCAGTGCCTGCTGGTGCCGGCCAACCCCAAGTTCAAGCCGATCCGCATCCTCGAAGGCATGGACTTCTCGGTATGGGGCGTGGTGATGAGCGTGATCATTAAAACCGCGAAGTGAATGATAGCACTGATCGATTGCAATAATTTTTACTGCTCCTGCGAGCGCGTGTTCCAGCCTTCGTTGCTGGGCAGGGCCCTGATCGTGCTTTCGAACAATGACGGCTGCGCGATCGCGCGAAGCGAGGAAGCCAAGGCGCTTGGCATCAAGATGGGGACGCCGCATTTCATGATCGAAGAGCTGATCCGCGACAACGGGGTAGCGGTGCACTCCTCCAACTATGCGCTGTACGGCGATATGAGCGAACGCGTGATGCAGGTGATCCGCGCCTTCGTGCCGCGCACCGAGGTCTATTCGATCGACGAGATCTTCGCCGACCTTTCCCAGCTCCGGTACCAGGACCTCAGCCAGCTGGCCAGGGATATGCGCAAGGCAGTGTTCGAGGCCACCGGTATCCCGGTGAGCGTGGGCATCGCACCCACCAAGACCCTTGCCAAGATGGCCAACCGCTATGCAAAAAAAACGCGTCCCGACGAAGGCGTTTACCGGGCGCAGGAGCGGCCCGAGATCGAGACCATTCTCCGGTTCACCGAGGTAGGGGAGGTCTGGGGTATCGGCAAGGAGTATGCGCAAAGGCTGGAGGCGCAGGGCTTCCGGTTCGCGTCGGAGCTCGTGAAGGCCCCCGATGCCTGGATCCGGAAAGCCTGCTCCGTGGTGGTGCTACGCACCGTATTCGAGCTGCGCGGGCAGCAGGCGATCGCCTGGGTGGAAGAAGCGCCGGCAAAGAAGAACATCTGCACCTCGCGGTCCTTCGGCCGGCTGGTGACGGCGAAGAAATCCCTGCGGCAGGCCGTAGCCAAGTTCACAGGCAGCTGCGCAGAGAAGCTGCGGCGGGAGCAGACCTGCGCGCGGCGGATGCAGGTCTTCATCCAGACCAACCCGCACCGCAGGGAGGACCCGCAGTATTTCCAGTCGGTGATCCAGGAGCTGCCCGTGGCAACGAATCATACCGGTGAGTTGCTGCGTCATGCCCTGCATGGCCTCGACCTCGTTTTCCGCGCGGGCTACCGCTACCAGAAAGCGGGGGTGGTGATGCTCGACCTGGTGCCGCAGGGCGAGGTGCAGCTGGGCCTCTTCGACCCCGCGCCGGCGGCGCGAAAGGCCGACCTGATGAGCGCGCTTGATTCGGTAAATCGTACATTCGGAAAGGATACGGTCCGGTATGGGGTGCAGGGCTATGAACGAAGCTGGGCCCTGCGCCAGGAGCACCTGTCGCAACGCTTCACCACCCGCCTCGACCAGCTTCCCAAGGTATCGTAGTATGTTCAACCCCATGGCCCTCCTCAGCAGCGAATTGCTGCAGGCCTTCGTGCAGAAGGGACACCGGTATTTCGTGCGCCAGCACTACCCGCGCGGCAAGGGCGTATTCGACAGCAGCACGCGGGCAGCTTTTCTCGTCTGCCCTTACGACAACTACTTCCTGGCCAAAGAACATTATGACGCGCTTTCTTCCGACCCTTATCGCTACCTCTACAACTGGGAGGAAGAGGCCGACCGCGGCAAGCTTCAGCTGGCGGCCACCCAGCCCGAGGGTTACCGGGTGTATGCCAATGCGTTTCACGACGACTGGGAACGGCACCTCACCGACCGGTTGCGGGCGAAGATCCGGGGCTATGTAAAAGGACTGGGCTGGAAACCCAAAAGCGGCGAAGCCGTGGAACCCGTATTCTACCCGCATTTTGGCGAAGTATTCGTGCGGCTGAAGTTGGGCAGCCGCGAAGTGCGGGTTAACTTCGAGGAAATCGAAAAAAGCGCCTGATGTGTTACGATATCTCCTTCTCCACACGGTATGAATTGCTCTCGGACTACCTGCCCGGGCTGGTGGTGGACCCGCAGGTGCATTTCGACTTCGACATGAACCTGCATGTGATCGCCCAGGCCTTTCGCCGGTACCCGGTGATCGTTTTTGAAGATCATCAATACAAGCTGAAGCCGTTTGAATGGGGCGTGATCCCGGAGTATCTGGATACACCCGAGAAGATCAAAAAAGGAAGGTCCTCGATGTGCAATGCCCGCAGCGAAAAGATCGTCGAGGACAAGCGTTCTTACTGGCACCGCATCCGGCGGCATCGCTGCCTCATCCCCGTGACGGGCATCTTCGAGCACCGCGAAGTGAAGGGCTGGAAGTCGAAAGTGCCTTACCACATCCATTTGAAGGACCGCCCGGTATTCTGCCTGGCCGGGCTTTATCATTACCCGCATAAGGCCGACGTGGAAACGGGCGAGATCACGGGTACCTTCACGGTGATCACGCGGCCGGCGAATGCGGTGATGAAGCAGATCCACAATGGCGGCGACAACGCCTTCCGCATGCCGCTCTTCCTCCCGCGCGAGCTCGAGCAGCAATGGCTCCTGCCCGACCTGGACGATGCAGAGATAGAAGCCATCCTCGATTACGAATTGCCGGCGGAAACCATGGATTACCACCCGGTGTACACGATCCGCACCACGAAGGAGCGTCCCGATGGCAAGGGCAAGCTTGAACGCTACGACTGGCCCGGCCTGCCCCTCCTGGGCGATGACGAAGCGCAGGGTGCCCTGTTTTGAGTAAAGAGTAAAGAACAAGGAGTGAAGAGCAGGGAGGGAAGTTTGAAGGAAGAAGCTTGAATGAAAGGGACGTGAATGGGATGATTATCTTTGGCCATGCTCCGCCGCGTCAATATCGACCGATATGTTACCCCGCTTCGCGAAGGCGGCTCGCTGCCCGCCATCGTAGAGGCCGATGACGGCTTTCTTTACGTGTTGAAATTCCGGGGCGCCGGCCAGGGTGTGAAAGCCCTCATCGCCGAGCTGATCGGAGGCGAGCTGGCGCGGGCTGCGGGACTGAAGATCCCGGAGCTGGTATTCGCCGATGTGGACCCGGCTTTCGGGCGCACCGAGCCCGATGAAGAGATCCAGGACCTGCTGAAAGCCAGCGCGGGGCTGAACCTGGGCCTCCATTACCTGCAGGGAGCGATCACCTACGACCCGGCCGTGACGCCCGTTGATGCCGATACGGCTTCCCGGATCGTGTGGCTGGATGCGCTGCTGACCAATGTCGACCGCACGGTGCGCAACACCAACATGCTCATGTGGCACAAAGAGCTTTGGCTGATCGATCATGGCGCTTCCCTTTATTTCCATCATACCTGGACGAACTGGGAAGAGCAGTCCACGCGTCCTTTCGTGCAGATCCGGGATCATGTGCTGCTGCCTTTTGCTTCCAGGCTAACCGAAACTGAAGCGGAGCTGAAGGGCCTGCTGACGCCGGAATTGGTTCGCTCGGTCGTTGGCCTCGTGCCCGATGAATGGCTGAACGCCCTGCCCGACAAGGCCGAAGAATGCCGCAGCGTCTACACGCGTTTCCTCCTGAACCGGCTCGAACATTCCTCCATCTTTTTAAACCAAGCCCTCGATGCCCGGAAAGCTCTTGTATGAATACGCGGTGATCCGCGTGGTGCCGCGGGTGGAGCGGGAGGAGTTCATCAACGTGGGCATCGTGCTCTTCCTGAAGCAGCAGCGCTTCCTCCAATGCCGCATCGAGCTCGACCATGGGCGGCTGGCGGCGCTTTGTTGCGACACCGACGGGGCGGAAGTGCAGCAGTACCTCGATGCCTTTGACCGCATCTGCCGGGGCGACAAAGCCGGTGGCCCCATTGCCACGCTGGACGCGCCCTCCCGGTTTCGCTGGCTCACCGCCACCCGGAGCACGGTGGTGCAGACCTCCCGGGTGCATCCCGGCTTCTGTGAAGACCCGTCGGCCCTGCTCGACCGGCTCTTTGGGCAACTGGTGCGCTGATCCGTCGCAATCCTTACGGGAAGCGGCTTTCGGGCATTCCTTCCCCAATACTCTACCGAATTCCACATTTCGTTTCCGATGCGGGCTTAGCTAAGGTTGGTACAGATTTTCCATCCTGTTCCTTACCTGCTGCAACCCGAACCGTGCTTATGGGAACCCGATTGATCAACTTTTGATTGGCAACCATATGAACAAATTCTACCTCACCCTCCTTGGCCTCGTCCTCTTACTGACTGTCGGTTATACCGGTGCGCAGGCCCAATCCGTACTCAATCCGAACGACCCGGTTATCGATTATGATTCGACCAACAAGCCGAATGCCCCGGCCTGGAATGAAATCGGAAAATGGGTCCGTACGCCCCGCATGAACTGGAACACCAACCAGTGGAAGGCGTACCATTACAAGGGTTATTGTTTCCGTTTGAAATTCCCCCGGACGTACAATCCGGCAGTGAATGACGGGAAGAAATACCCGATGTTGCTTTTCTGGCACGGGCTGGGTGAAACGGCGAATGTTTACGACAATGAGTTTCACCTCTTGCTGGGTACACAATACTTCCAGAACTCGATCGAAAACGGAAGCTATGACGGCTACGTGCTGGCATTGCAAACGCAGGAGTCTACCGGCGGTTTCTTTGGTCCTAACCACTACCAGGTAATCCGCGAGATCCTTGATTATATGGTCGCTAACAACAAGCTGGACCCGTTCCAGGTGGTGGACAACGGTCTTTCTTCGGGCGGCCTCGCATCCAG
>CBHWDR010000288.1:0-4988 GCA_966112575.1 uncultured Chitinophagales bacterium | reverse complement strand
TCTCTTTCAGACACTGACAACACGATTCAAAAGTATTTTAAAGACATAGCATTCAAATTGATTAAGGATGGTATCAATACAGGTGAGATAGAGTCTGCTGTAAAAGCGCAATTAAGTAGTGTTTTAGAAAAAGTAACATCCAAAATCAATGACGTTGTAAAGTCTAGCGAAAAGGTTGAGCCTAAAATAGACTTCGATTGGAGTAAGCTCATATCGACTTCTTTCGTAAGCACTTCGACAGGGAATGACATACCATTAAGCTCAAGAGGTGATGGGTTTAGACGTATTACCATGATGTCATATTTCGAATACTTAGCCGAGTCTGAACGAACGTATGAATCACAAAAGATCATATTTGGATTTGAAGAACCAGAGACATTTCTTCACCCTTCAGCACAGAGTAACCTTTTCGATAAGTTGAGTGCATTGTCAGAAAACGGTTTTCAAGTATTAGTTTCGACACATTCACCGACCATTTGTGGAAATGCCAAAAGTCACAATATAATCCATGTTTCTAGAAATAAGGGCCAGTATACAATAACTCAGGATAAAGTTGACTACAAAACTCTTGCTGTCGACTTGGGAATTAAACCTGACAACACATTTACACCGCTATTTTCTACATCACGACTTTTACTCTTAGTTGAAGGAATAGATGATGCGAAGGCTTTACATCACAAGGCAACTCTCTACAAGCAATCTGGACTAATTCCAAAAACGTTTGAGGAGCTCAGTATTGCAATTATTCCGATTGGAGGATGTGGAGGTGTAAAACATTGGGTAAATCTCGACTTATTTACGAAACTTGAAAAGCCATTTCATATATTTCTAGATAGCGATAAAGAAAATGATACCTCAAACTCTCCAAATGAAGAAAACCTGGTTACATATGGACTTGTTGCTGATCTGGATTTTACTATTACAAAAAAAAGATCGTTAGAAAACTACATACATCCGTCTGCATTACAACGTCTTGTCCCCGGATCACTGATAACTTATACAGACTATGACCATGCGAAAAACTTTTGCAAAAATTATCCTGATAGTAACTTACGCGCCTCTCTTGGTGGGGCAAAGGTCGCCGAAAGACACTATCTAAATCTTACTGTCGAAGATTTACGATTAACTTGGTTTGACGGCACTCGGGATGAATTCATAGACCTCTACAATAGGGTTGCCGCAAAGCTTAATCATATTCCTGAGTTGAACAATTGAAAATTAATAGTGAAGGCAACCCTAAAGTTGCCTTCACTATTAAATGTTATGCACATGATTACGCCATCTCCACCTCCACACTCCTCTCCTTCTTCCTACCTCTCCAACCCATCACCATCTTCTTCCCCTTCTCCACAATCATATACATACTCGGCACCAACACCAGTGTTAGCAAAAGTGACGACGTCAATCCCCCGATGATCACCCAGGCCATGGCATTCTTCACTTCAGCGCCAGCGCCCGAGGCGAGGGCGATGGGCAGCATGCCCACGATCATGGAGATGGTGGTCATGAGGATGGGACGCAGGCGCTCCTTGCCGGCTTCGATCAGGGCCTCAGTGAGGCCCATGCCCTGGGCTTTCAACTGGTTGGTGAAGTCCACGATGAGGATCCCGTTCTTGGCCACGAGGCCCATGAGCATGATCAGACCCACGATGGCGAAGATGGTGAGCGACTCCATGGTAAGGGCCAGGGCCAGCAGGGCGCCGACCAGGGCCACGGGGATGGAAAAGAGCACCACGAAGGGATAGACCACGCTCTCGTAAAGCGCCACCATGATCAGGTAGACGAGCAGGATGCCCAGCACCAGGGCCAGTCCCAGCGAGCCGAAGGCTTCCTTCTGGTTTTTTGCATCACCCATGTAGTCCACCGTCACGCCGGCGGGCAGGGATACGGTCTTCATGGCCGCCTGGATATCGCTCACGATGGTGCCGGTCGGACGGCCCACGGCGGCCGATGTTACCTTGATGGTGTTCAGGCGGTCGGTCCGTTCGAGCACGCTCTGGCCCAGGGTCTCCTGCACCGTAGCCACCTCGTCGAGCCGCACGATGGCACCCCGGCTGTTGCGGATGGTGAGGTTCTGCACCGAGGAAACATCCTGGCGGTCGGATTTATTCAAGGTCAGGTTGATGGGGTACTCTTCCCCACCCTCCTTGTACTTCACGGCATCATTGCCCCGGAAGGCCAGCTGCACGGCGCTGCCGATCTCGGGCACGCTCAGGCCCTTCAGCGAGGCCTTCTCCCGGTCGATGTCGATGGCGATCTCGGTCTTCGGGCTCTTCGTGGAGAATTCCACGTAGTCGGTGCCCGGGGTCTTCACCACCACCTCGTGGAGGAGCTGCGCGGCCTTCCAGATCGAATCCTGGTTCGTACCCTTCAGCGCGATCTGGATCGGCGCCTGGGCCGAGCCCACGAGGCCCGCGGGCTGGATGTTGAGCTTCACGCCCGGCAGGGAGGAGAGCTCTTCGCGCACCTGCTTCGTAAAATTCTCGGTCGAGATCGCACGCTGCTTCTTGTCGATCAGGGTCACGGCGATCTCTGCCTGGTTGGCCGTCGACGACACGCTCATCGAACCGCTCTGCGTTCCCACGGAGGTAAAGACCTTGTCCACCTCGGGATGCTTGAGCAGGAGCGCTTCGGCCTGCCGCACCACGGTATTCGTCTGCGTCAGCGGCGTCTGCGAACCCAGCTCCATCTTCACCACGAACTCACCGCGGTCGCCATTGCCGGCGAAGGCCGTACCGATGAAGCCCGCAGGCAGCAGCGCGATCGAGCCAATGAGGAGCAGGAGCACGGTGCCGAGCACATAGCGCTTGTGGCCGAGCGACCATTGGAGGATCGAGGCATAGCCTTCCTTCAGGTTGTCGATGATCTTTTCGAAGCCGAGGTTGAGGCGGCCCCAGAGCGAGGTGTTCTTCAGCACCTCGAGCTTGCCCCAGCGCGAAGCGAGAAGGGGCGTAAGGGTGAAGGACACGAAGAGCGACATGAGGGTGGAGAAGACTACCACCAGCGAGAACTCGCGGAGGATGTTGCCGATGAGGCCACCGGCGAGGGCCAGGGGCACGAAGACCACCACGTCCACCAGCGTGATCGCCAGGGCCGTGAAGCCGATCTCGTTCCGCCCTTCGAGGGAGGCGCGGACCTTGTCCTTGCCCATCTCCATGTGGCGGTAAATATTCTCCAGCACCACGATCGAGTCGTCCACAAGGATGCCCACCACCAGCGAGAGGCCCATCAGGGTCATGAGGTTGAGCGAGAAGCCGAAGACCCACATGAGGATGAAGGTGGGGATCATGGCCGAGGGAATGGCCACGAGCACGAAGAGCGAGGACCGCAGCGAGTGCAGGAAGAGCAGCATCACCGCGCCCACGATGAAGACCGCGAGGAAGAGGTCATGCATCACCGCGTCGGCCGAAGCGAGGGTGTACACGCTCTGGTCGGCCGCGATCTGGTAGTCGAAGCCCTGGGCCGCGAACTGGTTCTTCAGCGCCGCGAATTTTTCCTTCACACCCGCACTCACTTCCACTGCATTCGCATCGGCCTGCTTCGTGATCTGGATGCCAATCCCCGGCACACCGTTGATGCGGTTGATGGTGGTCGGCTCGGTGGAGGCATCGGTCACCGTGGCCACGTCGCGGAGCAGCACGCGCGAGCCGTCGGCATTCTCGCGAACGATGAGGGTGCGCATGGCTTCCACGTTGGCCGTCTTCGCATCGAGGCGCAGGGAATAGCGGCTGGCGCCGGTTTCCACGGCACCCGCGGGATAAGAGGTGTTCGAGTTGGCGATCACCGTGTTCACCTGGGCCGAGGAAAGCCCGTAAGCCTGGAGCTTGTCGTTGTCGAGCTGCACCTGGATCTCGCGCTCATTACCACCCACAAGGGCTACCTGGCCCACGCCGGGTACGTTCTGAAGCACGGGCTTGACCTGCTTGTCCACCAGGTCATAGAGCTCGGGCTCGGAGAGCTTCGAAGTGGCACTCACCCGGAGCACGGGCAGCTCGTCGGTATTGAACTTGCGCACCACCGGATCATCGGCATCTTCGGGCAACTGGGCCTTTACTTCGTTGATCTTGCGTTCGGCATCGCGCTGGGCATTGGTGACGTTCACGTTCGACTTGAGCTCGATAGTGACCACCGACACGCCTTCCATGGAGGTCGAGGACACGCGGTCCACGCCTTCGATGGCCGACACGGCTTCTTCCACCTTCTTCGTCACCGAGTTCTCCACCTCGCTCGAGGAAGCGCCGCGGTAGGTGGTCTGCACCGACACCACGTTGGCCTCGAACTTGGGCAGGAGATTATAATCCAGTTGCTTGTAGGCGATCCACCCGAAGAGGATCAGCGTCACGAAGATCACGGTGATCAGCAGCGGGCGTTTTATGGAGAGTTCTGTTATGGACATGGTTTCTTTAGTTGTGTTTGTTCATTTGTTCGGAGTCAGGCTCCGTAGGGAATTAGCGAATTAGCTAATTCGAGAATTCGAGAATGGGTGGTCGAGGCCGATGACGACTTCTCCGTTTGAATCGGTCGATGAACGTTGAAGGCTGGAGCCACTCATTTTCGATTTCACTCATCCTCCCCTCTCCTTTGGAGAGGGGCCGGGGGTGAGGTCTGTACGCTCACGCGCGCCCCCTCCCGCAAATTGATCTGCCCGGAGGTGACGACGGCATCGCCGGGGTTGAGGCCGGAAAGGACTTCGATCTGCTCGCCGGACTCGCGGCCGAGGATGAGCTTGCGGATGACGGCTTTGTCGCCATTAACCACGTACACGAAGGGATTCTTCGTGCCTTCCACCAGGGCGATCTTCGGGATGAGGAGGGCTTCGGTGGCGATGTTGCCGCTGAATGCGATCTGGATATAGGTGCCGGCCTTGAGGGCGCCGGCGGCATTGTTCACGTTCAGTTCCACGCGGTAGTTGTGGTTCTCGTCACCCACCGGCGAGATGAAGCTCACCGAGCCGGTGAAGGATTTGCCGGGCAGCACCTCGGCCGTGA
>CBHWDR010000287.1:0-5002 GCA_966112575.1 uncultured Chitinophagales bacterium | reverse complement strand
CGGCGAGTGTGGCGGCCGCGGTGCTGAAGCCCAGGTATTTCAGGAAGTCGCGGCGGGGGGTCTTGGCGTCCAAAACACCTTTGCCGTCGAGGTCACCGAAAGGCAGATCTTCCGCAAATTCATCCTGCGCGCGCTTTTCGATGGCTTCTTTATTGTTCTTGTTCAGTTGGGCGAAACTAGACCAATACTTTTTATCGCTCATAGTTGTGTTTGAAATGTGATGCTTAGTTCGTTCGCTTGCATTGTTTCGAGCCGAGTGACGAATCATTCATCATTCATCACTCATCACTCATCTTAATAGTGGCACTTCTGGCACTCCAGTCCGCCGATATCTTTCACGGTCAGGCTGTCGTGGCGCTTGCCTTCTGCGAATTCCTTGTGGAATTTCTCATAGAGGCTGTAGTAGCGGTTGCCCACACTGTCGTTGTAATTGAAGTTCACCTTGGTCTCGCGGTGGCAGTTGACGCACCAGCCCATGCTGAGTTCCGAAGCCTGGTAGACCTTATCCATTTCCTGGATGTTGCCGTGGCAGGTCTGGCACTGGACGCCGCCTACGCGGGTGTGCTGGGCGTGGTTGAAATATACGTGGTCAGGGAGGTTGTGAATCTTCACCCAGGCGATCGGCTTGGCGTTCGCGGGGTTCCAGGTGGCGCCGGGGCCGGGTGTGAAGCCGGCATATTTATACAGCTTCTGGATCTCGGCGGTACCGTTGATCTCGTTGCCTTCCTCGTCGGTCAGTTTGGGGCCTTTCTCGTACGCATTGATCGCCTTGTGGCAGTTCATACATACGTTCAGCGAGGGGATACCGGCATGCTTGCTCTCCCAGGCGCCGTTGTGGCAATAGAGGCAGGAGATCTGGTTGATGCCGGCGTGTACTTTGTGCGAATAATAGATGGGCTGCGAGGGCGCATAGCCTTTCTGGCGTCCGAGGCCGATCGCGCCTTTGGCAACGAGGAAGCCGCCAACTACGAAGAAGACCAGGGCGAAGAGGGCGATGTAGATCTTATTGCGCCAGAAGGGAACCTGCTCGGGGCGGAGGATGCCTTCTTTATCGTCGGAGAGTTTTTTCAGGTTGGAGTTCACCTGCATGAGGATCAGGGTCACCAGGGCCAGCACGAGGGAAATCACACCGAAGAGGATGGCGTTGCGGTTGTCGCTTTCGCTTTCTTCAGCGCCACCGGTGCCGCCTTTCTGCTTGCCGCCGGCTTCATCGGGAGCCGGGGGATTCTTCAGGTAGGCGATGATCTCGGTGATATCAGCATCGCTCAGCTTGGGGAAAGAAGGCATCACCGAGCCGTATTGCTTCTGCAGCGCAACGGTGTAGGGTGTGGTGGGGATGAAGGCGCCGGGGTTCTTGATCCACTTGTACACGTTCTGCTCATCTTCGGCCCAGGGTCCGCGTTGCATCACACCGCGCAGTGCCGGACCGGAAAGACCTTTGTCCAATCCATGGCAGGAAGCGCAATTTTCACGGAAGATCTGAGCACCTTTTTGTTGAGCGGAAGCAGCGTATGAGAAACAGAAAAGAAGTCCGACAAGTATCGCCTTCTTCACATTCGTTAGAAAAATGTTCATAGAAACAATTGGTGTGAAATGTGGATAATTTCCCAAATCGGGGGCAAAAATAGCACACGATCTTAACAAATCAGCAACGTTGCAAAATTTTTTTTAACCCGCTCTGGGCTTGAGTTTCAGCCGATTCGGAAGTGTGCATAAACTGCCGATTAGGATTTCTGTCATGTGTTCGTCTGATGCAACTCAGAGTGTTGATTTCGCCCTTTCCCGATCTTGCACGATCGGGCCTGATCCGCCACCAGAGCGATCTCCACGCATCTTTTTCGCGATTTGTTTGTTGCGGGCATCCGTTCTGCCTTCCCGTGGCCGTTAACGGCTTTCCACATGCGAAAACTCCTGCCGGAGGTTCGGGTGTTTCGAGCTAATTTCGTCGCTCACCAAGGCCATCATGCTCGAGAAAATTCAACGCAGATGGGGTGTGAGCGGCCCCCGGCTCCTCCTGATCCTCTGCACTTTTGCTATCGGCGGCTCGCTTTCGGGCTATGCGGCCCGGCAGGCGCTTCGCCTGCTCGAGATCGACACAACGGTGTTGCGGATCGTGGTTTACCTCGTCCTGGTTACGTTGATCTGGCCCCTTTCCGTACTGCTGGTGAGCATTCCTTTCGGGCAGTTCCGGTTCTTCCGCAACTACCTGGCGCGCATCGGCAGCCGGATCGCAGGCCGGAGGAAGCACCCTGCTTCAACGCATCCGGTCGAACAGGGTCGAAAGTAATACAGTACCTGGGCGGGTGCTGCACATTCTAAAACCAAATGCACAAAAAAAAATCGCCGCCGCTCCGTTTGATCATCTTTGCTTCGGGAAACGGCTCCAACGCTGAACAGATCATAAAACATTTTCATGGGTCGGAGCTGGCGCAGGTAGCGCTGGTGGTCTGCAACCGGCCCGGGGCCGGCGTCATCGCCCGTGCCGAGGCGGCCGGGTTGCCGGTACTGCTCATCGAAAAAGAGCGCTTCTTCCGCGGCGATGCCTATCTCCCCGAGCTCCAGGCCGCCGGCGCCGATTTCCTCATCCTGGCGGGTTTCCTCTGGAAAGTGCCAGCCCCCCTCGTGGCGGCCTTCCCCCGCGCGATCGTCAACATCCACCCGGCCCTTCTTCCCAAATTCGGCGGCAAGGGCATGTACGGACAGTACGTCCACGAAGCGGTGATCCAGGCCGGCGAGGTGCAGTCGGGCATCACCATCCACTGGGTGGATGCGCATTACGACTCCGGCGACATCATCTTCCAGACCGGCTGCCCGGTTGTGGAGGGCGATACCCCCGAAAAGCTCGCGCAGCGCATCCATGAGCTGGAGCACCGCTATTACCCGGCCGTGATCGAGGAGCAGCTGAGGGAGCTGGGAGGAAGGAGTTAAGGGATTGAGGGATTATGGGATTATGGTAATAAGGTATTAAGGAGTTGGGGGAATCAGGCCCATTACCCAATACCCCAATACCCTAATTCCCAATACCTCAATACCGTACTCGCTACAAATTCCGCAGCCGGATCTTCAGCTCCGTGACCATGCCGCTGGTGACCGTGAACTTGTTGTCGTTGAATTTGGGCGCGGCGGCAAAAGGAAGGGAATTGCGCGAGGCGCCGTAGCCTTCAGAAGGGATCCCGAGAAAATTGGTGTCGAACTCGTTGTTGTTATTGGCGTCGTGGAAGACCGAAACGGCGTAGGTGCCGGCCGGCACGCGGTCGAAAACGATGCGCGCGGTCTTGTTGGTGACCATCACCTCTACGCACTGCACCGGGCTGCCCTTGCCCGCGAACGCATTGGCATTGTCGAACAGGCAGGCGCGAAGCACCCCTTTGTTGTTCTCGAAATTGGTGATCTCGGCAGTGACCTTGCCCTGGGCCGATGCCCCTAGGGTTGACAGCAGGAAGAGGATGAGGATACGCAGGTACATGGAACGGGCGTTTCAACAAATATGCCGAGAAAAGATGAGTTATGAGTGATCAATGATGAGTGAGGATGAGTGAAGGGTAATGAGTGACGCAACCTAATATCCCAATACCCTATTACCTTAATACCTGAATCCCCCAATACCCTATTACCTCAATACCTTATTACCCCAATACCTTACCCCTTCCTCCCCGCCCCCGGACCGAACTTATTGAACTTGGCGTTGAAGCTCACCATCACAAAGCGGGTCAGGCCATTGGTGCGCACGTCCTCGATGAAGGAATCGCTGCCGAAACGGGAGATATTGCTGTACTGCTTTAGCAGGTCGTAGACCTGGAACTTGAGCCAGGTGTTCTTCTTTTTATTGAAATACTGGTTCCACACCACGTTCACCAGGTGCACGGGGCGCGTAAAGGTGAAGTTGCCGCCGGTGCGCTTGTTGAAATCCCAGGAGATGGAGAGGTCCGTCTTCTTATTCGGCGTAAGGCGGAAATTGGCATCGGTGCCGTAGGTATAGGTCGTGTTGTCCTGCTGGTTCTGCAGGGAATAGCTGATCGTATTCCGGCCGAATTTCAATCCCATGCGCAGCGATCCCCAATCTTTCAGGTCGAGATTCACCCCCGGGTTGATGTTCTGTCCGAAATTGATGCTTCGGTTCTCCGCGCCGTTGAGCAGGGAGAGGTTACGCGAATAGTTCAGGTTCACATTCACCGAAACGGAGTTGCGGTTGCCCATCCACTGAAAGGGCTTGGTGATATAGAAGCCGCCATAGCCGAACATCTGCCCGTCGCGGTTCACCGGCCGCGAGGTCTGCACACCCGTGGCCTTGTCCAGCGTCGTAGCATTAACAATGGCATCGGTGGTATAGCTCACATTGCCATTGGCATTGAACACCAGCCCATCTTTCTTCCGGAACCAGTTCATCGAATAGTTCAGGCGGTGGGCTACGGAGAATTTCAGGTTGGGATTGCCATAGCGGAGATAGAGCGGGTTGGAGTTGTCAATCACCGGCTGCAGCTGGTAAGGCTGGGGCGCGCGGTTGTCCCAGGTATAGTTGAATTGCAGTTGCCGGCCCGTGCTGTACTTCCGGAAGGAGAGCTGGGGCACGAAACCCTTCACGCGCTGCACGAAGGTGCTGTCATTGTCGAGCACCACATTCCGATTGCGGTTGTCCTGCCAGGCGCCGTTCAGCGAGATCGAGCCTTTCGTCATCTGGTAGCTGATACCGCCGCCATACCGCCAATTGGTGGTATAGGTATTATACCGGGTGCTGATGGAGTCGTATAGGCTGGTCGCCGGGTTGAGGTCGAAGGCTTCGCGAATGGTGTTGTTCCGGCTCCGGGTATAGCCGACGCTCGTGTTCCAGGACCATTTCTGGCTGATCAGGTCGTTGTAGGTGAGGGTGCCGTTCCAGCTGGAAGAGCGGTTCTCCGATATCTGCAGCTGGTCGAGCAGCCGGTTGTATTCCGGACCATTGACCGGGTAGAAGATATTGCTCGAGAGGTTGCTGGCCTCACCGAGGTTGTTATTGCCATTGCCG
>CBHWDR010000286.1:0-5012 GCA_966112575.1 uncultured Chitinophagales bacterium | reverse complement strand
GAAGGCGCCATAAGGCATCACGGATTTCACTACGGCTTCGTATTCGTCGCCGATCTCGGGAACCGCAACGATGCCCTTGATCCAGTTGTGCGCTTTGTCCACCTTTTCCTTGTCCGTACCGAAGATGGCCACTTCACCCTGGTTGTTCTTTTCTTCGATGTTGATGGTCGTACCGGTCTCGCGCTGGATCTCCTGGATGATCTTGCCACCAGGTCCGATCACCGCACCGATGAACTCGCGGTCGATGAAAATCTTCACCATACGAGGCGCATGCGTCTTCACGTCTTCACGGTGACGGTCCATGCACTGATACATGGCGTCGAGGATATGCATCCGTCCGCGGCGTGCCTGCTCCAGTGCCTGGCGCATCACGTCCATGCTCAGGCCATCTACTTTGATATCCATCTGGATACCGCAGATACCATCGCGGGTTCCGGTAACCTTGAAGTCCATATCGCCCAAGTGATCTTCATCACCCAGGATATCGGTGAGAACGGCAAACTTGCCTTCTTTCGAGATCAGACCCATGGCCACACCACCCACGTGCTTGGGCAGGGGTACACCGGCATCCATGAGCGCCAGCGAACCGGCGCAAACCGTTGCCATCGACGAGGAGCCATTGCTCTCGAGAATATCACTTACCACCCGAACGGTGTAGGCATAATCGGCACCCGGCATCATCTGCTTCAGCGAACGCAGGGCCAAATTGCCATGTCCCACTTCCCGGCGGCCGGGGCCACGGAGGAACTTCACTTCACCGGTAGAGAACGGGGGGAAGTTGTAGTGCAGAATGAATTTGGAATACTCCGACTTGGCCGCGCTTTCCACAAGCAGCTCGTCGAGCGGCGTGCCAAGCGTTACGGTAGTCAGCGACTGGGTTTCTCCGCGTGTGAACAGCGCCACACCGTGCGGGGTGGGAAGAATGTCCACTTCCATGTCCAGCGGACGCACATCTTCCAGGCCACGGCCATCGAGACGCACCTTGTCGTTCAGGATCATGTCGCGCACCACATCGTACTGGAGGTCGCCCAGGTATTTTTTAATGAGTTTCTTGGTCGCGTCGTCGAGGTCCTGACCTTCGGGAAGGTTGGCTTCCTGCTTGATCGTTTCCTTGATGTCTTCGTAGAGCTTTTTGTAGCGCTCCTTGCGTTCTGCCTTGGGCAGGTTGCCACGCGAATCGGCGGCCATGCGCTCGGTACCGAGGGCGGCAACGCGCTCGCGCAGGGATTCGTTCTCTTCCGGCTTCGGATAATCGCGCTTCGGACCAACGCCAACCATTTCACGCAGTTCAGCCTGGGCGCGGATTTGCACCTTGATGGCTTCGTGCGCGATCTCGATGGCTTTGATGAGGTCTTCTTCCGAGCACTCCTTGGCTTCACCTTCCACCATCATGATGTTCTTCTCGGTCGCGGCGATGATGAAGTCGAGGTCCGAACGCTCCATTTCCGAGCGGGTCGGGTTCACCTTGAACTGGCCGTCGACGCGGCTTACGCGTACCTCGGAGATCATTTCCTGGATGGGAATGGTCGACATGGCAAGAGCGGAAGAAGCAGCCAGGCAGGCCAGCGAGTCGGGCATCACTTCCAGATCCGAAGAAATGAGGGTGACGATCACCTGAACCTCGCAGAAATAGTCGTCGGGGAACAGCGGACGAAGCGCGCGGTCGATGAGGCGGGAGATGAGGATCTCGGAATCCGAGAGACGGCCTTCCCTTTTGAAGAAGGATCCGGGGATCCGGCCGGCAGAGGCGAACTTCTCCATGTAGTCTACGCTCAGGGGGAAGAATTCCTGTCCGGGCTTGGGCTCTTCCGTGGCCACCACGGTGGCGAGGATGCAGCAGTTGCCCATTTTAACGGTCACGGAACCGTCGGCCTGGCGGGCGAGGCGACCGGTTTCAATGGTCACTTCACGGCCATCGCCTATGTTGAATGATTTGCTGAATTTTTGCGTTAACATGCGTCGATTTTGGGGAATTATCTATGGAAAATACAGCACGGTATAAAAGCCAAAACCCAACTGGTGTTAGTTGGGAGGTAGCTTATCGGTTATCGGCTGTGTTTACTTACGGATTCCGAGTTTCTCAATGAGTTCGCGGTAGCCCTGAAGGTTGTGCTTCTGGAGGTAGTTGAGCAGTCGGCGACGACGGCCTACCAGGTGCATGAGACCACGGTGGGTGGAGAAATCTTTTTTGTTTTGCTGCAGATGGGCAGCGATCTGAGCCATACGCTCGGTGATCAGAGCGATCTGACCTTCAATAGAGCCAGTGTTCGTGGCGCTTCCGCCGTAAGTGGTGAAAATTCCAGCTTTTTTTTCTTTGGTTAATGACATCGTAAAGATTTTTGAAATTGCATCCGATTAGATACCCGATATATTTGTGGCGGCAAAGGTAAGGGAACCGGGCGGGATTGGCAAAGGTTTTTCTCCCTGATTCCCAGCCTCCAAGCAGAAATTAACAACCACAGCCCCCGGGCCGGGCCTCCCCTTCCGGACCTGCACGGGCCAAGCCGCATACAGCTCATGGAAACCGTTGACGTCAAATCCGTTCTGGGCCTGCAACTCCCCACCGACCCCCGCTGGGTGGAGCTCGCCGGCATCTCGCTGGCCGAGGTGCTGACCGACCACGCCTACTGCGAACAGAAAGCCGCCTCCACCTGCATCTCCCTCATCCAGCGCTATGCCCAATTCGAGAAGCTGGTGGCCGAACTGGCGCCGGTGGTCACGGAGGAATGGGGCCATTTCCGACTCGTCCTGGCCGAACTGAAGAAGCGGGGCCTCTCCCTCGGCCGGCAGCGGCGCGACGAATACGTCAATGCCCTCATGGGCTTCTGCAAACAGGGAGGGCACATGGAAGACCGCCTGCTCGACCAGCTCCTCGTGATGGCCCTCATCGAAGCCCGAAGCTGCGAGCGCTTCAAACGCCTCTCCGAAGGCCTCCAGGACGAATACCTCCGCAAGTTCTACCGCCGCTTCATGGAGAGCGAGGCCGGCCACTATACCCTCTTCATCGACCTGGCAGAAACCTATATCGACCGCGAGAAAGTCCGCGCCCGCTGGAAGGAATGGCTGGATTTTGAGTCGGGCGTGATCGCGAGACTCGAGGTTCGCGGGGATCGGATCCATTGAGAAGTTCGCCAGTTCGCGAAGTTTGTGCGTTCGCAAGTTCAAGAGTTCAAGAGTTCAAAAGTTCAAGAGTTTAAGAGTTGCCCGGTTCTCCCCTTGATCTACTCCCCTCTCCTTGCACCGCCGGCCGAAGCCCTGCCTGACGGCAGGCAGGCTATGGCGCAGGACTGGGAGAGGTAACCGAGCGATAGCGATGGTTACGCGCGAAGCGCTGGGGGTGAGGTCAGGCCTGACGGAAAAATTCAAGCTCACTTGCCCAGTCGAGGTGGGGATGTTTCGATCGCAGCTCTTCTGTTTTCCCGCGATAGGTTTCCAGGAACTTTCGGTGCGCCTCCGAATCGGGATTGAAGGGCTTATGCTTCACGGCCCGGTTGATGGCAGCGATCTCCTCCATCAGGTTGCGCGCCGCCTCGCTCATGGAGGAGGCAACAAATTTTTCCCAAACGTATTCCGTAGCAAAGTAATTCGGGTGCACGAGGTCTTCGGCGTAGAAGCGGTAGTCGCGCAGGTCGTCGATCACCAGCTCGTAGGCCGGGAAATAATAGAGGCGGTCGAACTTGTCCACGAGGTGGTGCACCGCGCCGATAAGCGCCGCCTTGCTCCGGTTGTTCTCCACCGCTCCTTCGCGCAGGTGGCGCACCGGTGAGATCGTGAACAGGATCCGGATGCCGGGATTGAAGAAAAAAAGCCGGTGCAGCATGTTGTCGAGCACCTGCACGATCTCCTCATGGGTCATCAGCTTCTTTGCAAACCAGTCGGCCGGCGCCTTGTGGTTATTAGCCGCCACCGCTCCTTTGCGGCCTCCCCTCGCCTGCTCCGTCAGCGTATAGGTCCAGGCCGAACCGAGGGTGATCATCAGGAAATCGGCCTGCTTCAGGAATTCATGGGCTCCCCGGATACTGCCATTGATCTTCGCCAGGGCAGCTTCTGCACGCAGGTCGGAAAACCGGCTGTGATGTTTCCAGCTGTGCCAGACCTCGTTGAACGAAAAGAGATCGGCTTCGCGGTATTCATTCCCTTCCACGTAGTCCGTGATCGCCTCCGCCACGCTTACCGGGTTGAAAAGGATGCCATGCGGATTCTGCAGTACGCGAAATTTATGGGCCATCAGCTTGGCGCCGATGTTCTCGGTAAAGCAGGACCCCACCAGCAAGAGTCGGTGCTCGTGGCCAATGGGATGTGGCAGCTTTCGGGGTTCAACTTCAAAACGGAATTTCATGGTCGCAGATTACGCTGATCGAAACGGATTACGCAGATTGAGCTGATGATTTAATGGAAGATCCGGCCGGCGATCAGCAGGCTCTGAGCCAGAGCCTCCCGGTTCAATTGGGGAAGCAGGCCGCGGCTATCCAGGTAAGCGATCATTTTTTCCGTATCCATGTTGCCCACAAGGTCGTCGCCAGCCATGGGGCAGCCTCCGATGCCCTTGAGCGCCCCATCGATGCGTTTACAGCCGGCATCGATGGCCGCCTGCAGCTTCGGCTGCCAGTTCTGTGGCGTGGAATGCAGGTGCACCCCGATCTCCACGCCGGGATATTTCGGCAGCAGGGTGTTGAGGGCAAAATGGATCTGTTCCGGCGTGGCGAGTCCAACCGTATCCGCCAGCGAAAGGATACCGACTCCTCTTTGCACCAGCTCATCGGCCCAGCGCAAGAGAATCGTTTAGCTGTAAGGATCACCGTAGGGATTCCCGAAGCCCATGCTCAGGTAAACCACCAGCTCCTTCCCGGCCTCATCGCAACAATGTTTGATCTCCTCCACCCTTACCAGGCTTTCTTCCATGCTGCTGTTGGTATTGCGCTGCTGAAAGGTGGGCGAAATGGAAAACGGGAAGCCGAGGTAACGGATGCGGTCATGCGCAGCGGCATCTTCGGCGCCGCGCGTATTGGCTA
>CBHWDR010000285.1:0-5021 GCA_966112575.1 uncultured Chitinophagales bacterium | reverse complement strand
AAAGACGCTGGTTCAGCCCTTGTTACGTGTATTGATACCGATGGCGATGAAGATGATGGAAGGCGAGAGGAAGAGCGGGAAGTGGAGCACATGGGTCACGAACTGCGTCAGCCCGAAGACCAGCAGGAGCCCGATGAGGCCACCGATGATGCAGAGGAAGGCCGATTCCAGCAGGAACTCGGAAAGGATCGTGCTGTTGCGGGCGCCGATGGCCTTCTTCAGGCCGATCTGCGAGGTGCGTTCCTTCACCGTCACGAACATGATATTGGCCACGCCGAAGATGCCGACGATAAAGCTGAGGGCGCCGATGGCCCAGCCGCCGATGTTGATGCTCACGAACGCCTGGCTCATCGTCTCACTAACATCGTTGATATCATTCAGTGCGAAATTATCTTCCTGGTTGGGCCGCAGCCGGCGGATGGATCGCATCACCGATTTGAGTTCATCCTGCACGGCTTTGGAGCTGAGGTTTTCTTTACCCTTGACGAGGATCAGCGGGTCGGCCTTGCGCTCGTCCATGAAATTGCGGGCATAGCGGTAGGCGAGGAGTACGGTTTTGTCGAACTGCCAGCCGCCCACAAGTGTGCTGCCCTGTTTTTTGATCACCCCGATCACACGTACCGAACGGCCCCGGACCTGCATTTCACGGCCAACAGCCCGCTCCGATTCGCCGAACAGCTTACTGGCCACTTCGTCGCCGATCACGGCGCCCGGTGTGCCGGCTTCGAATTCGGCATCCGTGAGGTAGCGGCCATAGGTGATATCCACCGGCTGGATGCTGTTGAACTCGGGGGTGACGCCACGGACCAGGATGCCGCTGAGGGAGTTGTCGCGCACATCCACACTGGCATTGATGGAGATCACAAAAGCGGCATAGTCGGCAGTAGTGGTGCGTTGCTTGATCTCGGCCAGGTCCTCGATCTTCGGCGAAGGGCGGTTGACGTATTTCCACCAGGGATAATCAGGACCGCCGCCGTACTGCCATTTATCTACGAAGATGGTGTTGGAGCCCAGTTGCTTGATCTCGCGCTGGATGTTCAGCTCCAGGCTGTTCACCGTGGCGAGCACGCCGATGATGCAGAAAATGCCAATCGTGACACCAAAAAGGGAGAGGAAGGTCCGGAGTTTATTCTTCCACAGTTCCTGCAGGGCGATCCGGAAAGAGTTGATGGTGATCGATACGACACGGCGCATGCAACAAAGTAAGCGAATTCTGGAGGAGCGAATTCAGAAATCCGTATTTTCAGGCCTTGCGTCCTGCAGGCAGCCTCAGCACCCGGCATAGTTCCTGCAAGATGAACGGAAACAGTTGTGAAAACCATAGGAATGACCAGAATTTTGATTATCGACGATGATCCGGATGTGCGCACGGTCATGAACGTGCTCATGAGAAAACAGGGCTATGAAGTGGAAACTGCCTCCCGGCAGGAAGAAGCCCTGGAAAAACTGCATAGCTTTCAACCCACCATTGTGCTGCTCGACGTCCTGCTCTCCGGCTCCGATGGCCGAGAGCTTTGCCGTACGATCAAGGCTTCGGAGGAACTGCGTCATATACCGGTGATCATGTTCTCCGCTCATCCCGGGGCTGCCGATAATATCGCCAGTTACGGGGCCGACGAGTTCATCAGCAAGCCGATCAACACGGAAACCCTGCTTCGAAAAATCGGGGCCTTTCTGCCGGCTGCCGGCAGCATCCAGGAATAATCCACTGCAGGAACCTGTGTTTACGTCTTTCTATCCCTTAGGGGCCTAAATTCCCCAATTGGTAAAGATCCGCGAATTCCGTCCGCCATCTGCGCTTTCTGCGGTACCTTCGCGAGCGCAAAATCCTGCCTCAGGCGGGTTGGCTGGCAGTTATGAAATACAGAAACGAGATCGACAAACGGCGCACGTTCGCCATTATTTCGCACCCCGATGCGGGTAAGACCACGCTGACCGAGAAGTTCCTGCTTTTCGGTGGGGCTATCCAGGTGGCCGGCGCCGTAAAAAGCAACAAGATCAAGAAAGCGGCGACCTCCGACTTCATGGAGATCGAACGCCAGCGGGGTATCTCGGTGGCTACCTCGGTCATGAGCTTCGAATACGACGGCACCCTCATCAACCTGCTCGATACGCCCGGTCACAAGGACTTTGCGGAGGATACCTACCGCACCCTCACGGCCGTGGATTCGGTCATCCTCGTGGTGGATTCCGTGAACGGTGTCGAAGACCAGACCCGCCGACTCATGCAGGTCTGCCGGATGCGTAAAACGCCGGTGATCGTGTTCATCAACAAGCTCGACCGTGATGGCAAGAACCGCTTCGACCTCCTCGAAGAGATCGAAAAAGAGCTCTCCATCTCCCTGCACCCCATGACCTGGCCCATCAACCAGGGCAAGGACTTCAAGGGTGTGTATGACCTGCACAATAAGAACCTGCGCCTCTTCACGGCCAATACCAAGGCCGATGAAGAAGACACGATCTCCATCACCGACCTTTCCTCCGGCCTGCTGAACGACAAGATCGGCGACCGCGATGCCGATACGTTGCGCGAAGACGTGGAGCTGATCGACGGCGTATACGGCGAGCTCGATGCCCAGGATTATCTGGGCGGCGACGTGGCCCCCGTTTTCTTTGGCTCGGCCATCAACAACTTCGGGGTAAAGGAAATGCTCGACACGTTCATCCGCATCGCTCCGCGTCCGCGCAGCCGGGAAACCAGCAAGCGGCTGATCGATGTGGATGAAGACAAGTTCTCCGGTTTTATCTTTAAGATCCACGCCAACCTCGACCCCAAGCACCGCGACCGCATCGCCTTCCTGCGGGTCTGCTCGGGCAAGTTCGAGCGCAACAAATACTTCCACCACGTGCGGCTCGACAAGGACGTGCGTTTCTCCAATCCCTATTCCTTCCTTGCCCGCGATAAGAGCATCGTGGACGATGCCTTTCCTGGCGACGTAGTGGGCCTCTTCGATACCGGCAACTTCAAGATCGGTGACACGCTTACCGAAGGAGAGGAGTTCTATTTTACCGGCATTCCCTCCTTCTCACCCGAGATCTTCAAGGAAGTGGTAAACAAGGACCCGATGAAGACCAAGCAACTGGAAAAAGGATTGCTGCAGCTCACCGACGAAGGTGTCGCCCAGCTCTTCACCCAGTATGGAGGCAATAAGAAGATCATCGGTTGTGTGGGCGAACTGCAGTTCGAGGTGATCCAGTATCGCCTCCTGCACGAATACGGGGCCTCGGTGGTGTTCAACTCCATGCCTTTCTACAAGGCCTGCTGGCTGACGAGCAACGATCAGCAGAAGCTGGAAGAGTTCATCCGTTTCAAGCATGCCAACATCGCCAACGATAAGGACGGGCAGCTGGTTTACCTCGCACAAAGCGAGTGGTTCCTCAACACGGAGCGCACCAACAACCCCGACATCGAGTTCCATTTTACCAGCGAGATCCACAAGGTGGAAGCGTGACCAATTAGCTAATTAGATAATTAGCTAATTCGAGAATGAGTACAGCAGGAGAGTTAATGATTACTTTCGGAAATGCAGGCCGTAGCTGTCCTGGGAGAGCACGTTCTTCCATTGGCGGATCAGCCGCTTGTAGGCCTCACCGACGGGCGTGATGTTGCGATCCAGGTCAAACAGGCCGAGCTCGTTCACGTTGCCGTTATCTTCCCGCAGCGCCGTATCCCAATCCACCTGGTGCGTCAGGCTGTACCAGGTGAAGCCCACCACGGGCACGCCATCCTGGATAAGTCGGTAGACATTGGCCCATTGCTTCCAGAGCCATTCGGCCGAGCCGGGCATCTTCAGGTTCGTTTCCGTGTGCATGATGGGCAGCTTGTACCGGTTGTAGTACTGGTGCGTGATCACGTAATAGCCAAAGATCTCACCCGCGGCCGTGGTCAGGCCGTTGGGCAGCACGAGGTGCTCATTGGTCATGTAGTAATCGTTTCCCATCACGCAACGCGCCGTCACCTGGTTCTGTTCGAACCAGTGGAACTCTTCTTTGGTCATCCCGTTCTCCATCAGGTATTCGTACATCATCACGCGGATGGGGTAGCCATAGGTGAGATCGAGCGAGAGAAAGCGTTTCTGGTTGAGGAAGTTGGCGCGGGCCATCACTTCAGGCCGCACGGGATGAAAGTACTCGGAAGATTCGCTCTGGATAAAGACGGCGTCGGGCTGGATCTTGAGGATCTCGTGCATGGCGAGCACATTTGCCTTGCAGAGGTGCTTCAGTGCCGTTACGAAGGCGCGGTCGCTCTGCAGGCATTCGTTCCACCAGCCATATTGGGCCGAGAACATCGCGGTGATGAAGATCTCGTTGATCGGCGTATAGTACTGGATGTAGGGAAAGCGAAGCGCAAAGGCCCGGGCATATTCGGCGAAATATTGCGGGAAGTCAGGATTCTGGAAATCGCCCATCCAGTCGGGCAGCCCGAAATGGCAGAGGTCCACGATAGGGATGATATTGAGCTCTTTCAGGCGATTGAATGTATCATCGGTAAACACCCAGTCGTATTGCCCTGGTCCGGTATGGGTCCGGTAATAGGGCGGCCCATAGCGGAGGAATTGGATGCCCATCTCATTGACGAGCTCGAAGTCGCGCTGCCAGTTGGTATAGTGGCAACATTTCTCCATTTCATCCACCCGCTTGCGGCTTCCGTCGGGCAGGGTAATGTTGGGATAGGAGTTTTCGATCCCGGTAGCGAACATGAACTTATTACGTACAGGCATAGGCGATCTGCTTGAATCGCTCAGGTAACCACCAAAGTAGTGCCAAGGGTGGGAGGGAATGGGCAGTGGGCAATAGGCAATAGGCAATGGGGAGTTCCGATTATTGCCTACTGCCTATTTCCCATTGCCTACAGTTTGGGATTAACGCCTACGTAATTATGCGGGCTGATAGACTTCAATTCCTTTTTCATTTTGGCAGTGATCTTCAACCCATCGATGAACTGGTGCATCGTTGCCTTGGTGATCTGCTTTTTGCCCCGGGTGAGGTCTTTCAGGGCCTCGTAGGGGTTGGGATATTGC
>CBHWDR010000284.1:0-5025 GCA_966112575.1 uncultured Chitinophagales bacterium | reverse complement strand
GCCTATCTTTAACCCAATGAAGGCCAACCGCCAACATAGCACCTCTTCCCTGCACCGCGTTCACGTGCCCGTGGACCTGAGCGACTGCTATACCTGGTCCTTCCCCGAATTCCTGCCCTTCTGCTCCTCGCTCTTCGCCATCGCAAGCTTCAAAGACTTTAACACGTTGGCCCAAGCCTAAGCACCTGCTGCTCGCTTGGGATCCCTGCTGTTCGATACCTCATCGTTCACCAAAAACGTGTGCGCATGCATCCCCACTACCGAAGTCCTTCCCTCGAAGGGCAGCTCCTCCTCGCCGCCGTACTGATCAACACCGCTGTGCTGAGCGCGGCCCTCGTGCGCCATCCCGGCTGGTACGCCGCGCTGGCGCTTACCCTGCCCCTGCTCGGGGCGGCGATCCCATCTTACCGTAACCACAAAAACCCGCGACATATGAAACGTTTCCTGCTTCGCTTCCGCGAGCTGGGCACCCGCTACCGCCTCCAGTTCTCCAGCCAGGAGTTCCTCCCCGCCGCAGCCCTCGGCCTCGACGGCGTGCACCGCAAGCTCCTTATCCTCCTCCCCGGCGGGAGCGAGGGTGTGCAGAGCCACCTGATCGACCTGGACGAGGTGCGCTCCTGCTCGGTAAGGAAACGCTACGGCAGCATCCGCGCCTCGGGATTGCGCAATCGCCGGCTGGAGCAGTTCCTCGACCGCATCACGCTCCGCTTCGTACTGCACAACGGCGAGCCCGTGGAAGTGCCCTTCTTCGCCGGCGAACGCGAACCCGGCCTGCCCCTCCGGGCCCTGGAGCAGAAAGCCCATTTCTGGGAGATCCTGCTTTCCAAGATGCTGCGCCAGCCCGGGCAGCAACGGGCCTGAAACCCCATTTCTCAACCCAATCATTAACGATCATGCGAAAACAACAAGAACCGATCGCCGCGATCCTGGGTCTCCGCAAGGGGTGGACGTTAAAATGGAAAGTGCCGGCCGGGCTCAAGACCTTCCAGATCCTGGAGGTAAGGCGGCCAGTGCGAACCTGATTTTCCCCGGATGAGCCGATTAGGGCTTGTATTCGGCTCGTATAATGCTTATTTTTGAGCCGAATAAGCTTTATAATCGGCTCATGCCCTTGTATAATTGGCAATATCAGGATTGGCCTACGTTCCGTTTCGGACTGGAGGAAGCGGAAGGGGACCTCTATGCATTTTCCGAAAAGGTCGGTTTTGTGACGGGGCTTTTGACCGGTTTGCCCGCCCAAACCGAACTGGATACCATCGTGGAGCTCCTGGTGGTCGAGGCGATCAAATCCTCGGAGATCGAAGGCGAATACCTGAGCCGGAAGGATGTGTATTCTTCCGTACGGAATAACCTGGGACTGACCGGTCAGCCAGAGCCGGTGCACAGCCGCCAGGCCGAAGGCATGGGTCGTCTGATGGTAGCGGTGCGGAACCGATTTGCGGAGCCCCTGGTGGAAGAAAACCTGCTTTCCTGGCATCGCCTGCTCTTTCCCGACCGACCCGACCTCCGGGTGGGTGCTTTTCGCCAGCACGAAGAACCCATGCAGGTGGTGTCGGGTGCCCTGGGCAAGGAAGGGGTGCATTTTGAAGCCCCGCCTTCGGCAAGGGTGCCGGGGGAGATGGAACGGTTCGTCCAATGGTTCAATGATACGGCTCCCGGCGGGGCCCGGCCCATCCGGCAGGGGCCCGTCCGGGCTGCCCTGGCGCACCTGTATTTTGAATCGATCCATCCTTTCGAGGACGGCAATGGCCGCATCGGTCGCGCGATCGCTGAGAAAGCCCTGGCCCAGGGGATCGGCCGGCCCGTATTGCTCAGCCTCTCGCGGACGATCGAAGCCCATAAGCGATCCTACTACGAGCAGCTTTCCACGGCCCAGCGAACGCTGGAGGTAACGTCCTGGGTCAACTGGTTCACCGGCATCTGCCTGCAGGCCCAAACGGAAACCGAGACCGGGGTGGCGTTTACCTTGCAAAAAGCCCGGTTCTTCGACCAGTACCGCGATCGCCTGAACGAACGGCAGCTGCTGGTGGTCCAACGGATGCTTGACGAAGGGCCTTCCGGCTTCCTGAGAGGCATGAATGCCCGGAAGTATGTTTCGCTCACAAAGGCCTCGAAGGCAACGGCTACCCGTGACTTACAGCAATTGCAGGAACTGGGCGCCTTCCAGGTCCTGGGCGGCGGGCGGAGTACGCGGTACGAGCTGGTGCTGCAAGTCTAATGGCACACGATCATCGGTCTTTCATCAACCTAATCGCCGATCCCTTGTTGTGTAACCGGTCATTCAACAAACCGGTAAAGGATGAAACAGATCATCGTAGTAGCAGGGGGCACAGGAGATTTAGGTGGACGCATCGTGCGTGCCCTCCTCCGGGAAGGCGCGGAAGTGCGGGTGATCGTGCGACCATCGGGCGACCCGCGCAAGATCGAGGCGCTCCGCAGCCTGGGCGCCGTCATCCTCCCGGTAGCGAACTGGAACGTGAGTGAACTCTCCAAGGCCTGCAGCGGCGCCACCTGCGTGGTTTCGGCGCTGGCCGGACTGCGCGAGGTGATCATCGATGCCCAGCGGATCCTGGTGGATGCTGCCGTGGCAGCCGGCGTACCGCGTTTTGTTCCTTCCGACTACTCCCTCGATTTTACCCGGTTTCGCGATGGCGAGAACCGCAACCTAAACCTGCGGCGCGAGTTTCATCGCTACCTCGACGGGCAGCCCATCAGGTCCACAACGATCTTCAACGGTGCGTTCACCGATCTGCTGTCTGGACAGATGCCCGTGATCTTTCCCAAACAAAAATGGGTACTCTACTGGGGTTCGGCCGACCATCGCTGGGGCTTCACTACCATGGACGACACGGCCGCTTTTACCGCCAAAGCCGCCGGGGATGCGTCCGCGCCGCGCTATTTGCACATTGCCGGCGACCGGGTCAGTCCACGAGCGATCCGGGATGCCGTGAGCGAAGTGCGCGGGGAACGGTACCGCCTCATCCGCGTCGGTGGGCAGGGTCTGCTCGGGTTGATCATCCGCATCGCCAAAACCCTTGCACCCGCACAGAAGGAACTCTACCCGGCCTGGCAGGGCATGCAGTATATGCACAATATGATCGATACCCGGTCTGATCCGCCGCAACTCGACAATGACCGCTACCCGGGAATCGCCTGGACAACCGTGAAGGACTTCCTGAGGAAGCGCTAAGGCAGGATTTTTTTGCCCCTGCAGTAAAGTCCTGCATATGGAGCAACGCCTGGATGCCGAACGCAAGAAACTTCTCGTCTCCCTCGACCGCCTGCTCGAAGGCCCGATGATCCTCCTAGGTTTTATCTGGCTGCTCCTGCTGGTAGTGGAGCTTGTCTATGGGCTCACGCCGGCCCTCGAGTTCCTGAGCCTGGGCATCTGGGTGGTCTTCATCCTTGATTTCCTGCTCAAGCTGCTGCTGGCGCCGCAAAAGCTCCGCTTCCTCAAACGCAACTGGCTAACCGCCATTTCCCTGGTGATCCCGGCCCTCCGTGTGCTCCGGATCTTCCGCTTCCTGCGCCTCCTGCGCGGATTGCGGGGCATTCGCCTCATCCGGATCGTGTCTTCCCTCAAACGCACGATGAAAAGCCTGGGCGCTACGATGCGCCGCCGGGGAATGGCCTATGTACTCCTGCTGACACTGGCGGTCACCTTTGCCGGAGCGGCAGGCATGTATGGCCTCGAGCGCTCGCACGAGGGCTTCGAAAATTACGGGATGGCGCTCTGGTGGACGGCCATGCGGGTGATCACGGCGGGCAGCGACTACTGGCCCCTGACACCCGAAGGGCGTGCCCTCGCCTTCCTCATCGCACTCTTTGGCTATGCCATCTTCGGTTATGTCACGGCTACCCTGGCAACGTTTTTCATCGGTCGCGATGCCGAGGAGAAGGAGGCGCCTGTAGCCGGCGCGGCCGATGTGGCGGAGCTGAAGCGGGAGATTGCCGGGCTGACTGCTGCGATCAAGGAATTGACAAGACAGTCCAGCCAGAGATGATCCCTTCCTGTGAAGCCAATACCTGGATCGGGCAACCTGCCCGCTGCCGAATTAATGAGTTAAGGAGCTGCTCGCTTCATGCCCACATACATCGCATGCATGACCTCCATATGCGGAGCCGTCAGTGCCGCCAGGCCCAGGAGCACGGCAGTGACCAGCGCGTTCCGCTCGAAGGAAAAAAAGCTGATAGCGACCAGGAGGACGATGCCGCCAATGGCCAGCAAACTGAAGACGCCCATCTGCCGGAGCATGCTGCCATATCGCACCGGGTCATGTTTGCGTACGTAAGCGCTGATGCGCTGCAGGGAAACCAGGGAGTGCCAGCCGATAAAATAAAAGCTGAATCCTAGCAGGAAAGGAAGTCCATATAGCAGGAAGAAAAGGAGCAGCAACTGCGTCAGCATCCGCTCATGCTGGACCAGGTTACCCGGATGGACCCGGAAATAGAGAAAGGCAGTGCCGAAGAAAAGGAAGAGCACCGTATAGATCAGCGAGGCCTGGTAATGCTCGGCAACTTGCAGCATCGGGTGCTGTTCCCAGGCCGCATCGATCCGGCTGAGAATAGGCCGGATCTCGGGCAGGTGCACCAGCAGGATGAGGCCCAGGATCATCAACCCATAAGCCATGGCCAATGCCTTCCCCGCCAGGCTATCGACCCGGATATAGTGCAGGTCCGTTTCGCCGAAATGAAAAGCAGCAAGAAGCACAAAGAGCAAAGTGGCCCATAAGGGAAAGAAATAAAAGCCCAGGCTGAAGAGGAGCAATTGTAGTAGGTAACGGATCAGGAAACGAAAAGCGGAGAAGGGCTTCGGCAGGCTGCGCGCATTGATCGAGGCAACCACCACGTCGGCCGCGCCATGCGGAATGCCCAGGACCAGCACACCGGCAAGGAAAAGCACCAGCTGCACTTCCAGGGAAAACACAAAAATTGCATGCAGGACCAACAACAGGGACCCGGCACACAAAAGCAGGACATTCGTTGATAGGGAGCGAAGGTTCATAGAAGAGCTGGAGTGAATCA
>CBHWDR010000283.1:0-5025 GCA_966112575.1 uncultured Chitinophagales bacterium | reverse complement strand
TGATGCTGCTGCTCTTCTCCCTCTCGTTCAAGGTATCGGCTGCCCCCTTCCATTTCTGGACGCCCGATGTGTACGACGGCGCACCGACGGTTTTCACCTCCTTTATGGCCACTGTGGTGAAGTCGGCTTCCTTCATCGCCTTCATGAAGCTCTTTGGCGATGGCTTCGGCAGCCTGCAGCCCGAATGGAAAGTGCTGGTGGCCATCCTCGTGGCCGCCACCCTGTTCATCGGGAATATCACGGCCGTGTTCCAGCAGAGCGTGAAGCGCATGCTGGCCTATTCATCGATCGCCCAGGCCGGCTTCATGATGCTGGCCGTTTATGCCATGAATGCCGACGCCCGGGAGGGCCTGATCCTCTACGCTGCTGCCTACTCGATCGCCACGATCGGCATATTCGCCGTGCTCACCAAGATGAGTGATCAATCCTTCGATGCCTTCAACGGCTTCGCCCGCCAGCAGCCCCTCGTGGCCGGCGCCCTGGTGATCTTCATCCTGTCCCTTGCCGGCATCCCGCTCACCGCGGGCTTCATGTCGAAGTTCTACATGCTCCGCGCCACCCTCAACGGCGGCGCGCTCTGGCTGGCCATCTTCGCCGTGCTCATGGCCGCCGTAAGCGTCTATTATTACTTCCGCCTGATCCAGGCCATGTATTTCCGTGAAGGCCGCAGCGACAGCGCCGCCCTCGTGCTCCCGGCCGGTTTCAAATACACCCTCGTGGGCCTCGCCGCCCTCACCATCCTCCTCGGCATCTTCCCGAACCTGCTGATCGGGTGGCTGTATTTCTGATGAGTGATGAGTGATGAGTGATCAATGATCAGTGAGGAAACAAAATGAGATTAAGGAACGCCCATGAATTGGGCGTTTTTTTATTTATGTGCGCGTAAGCGGACTTGCTTCTGACTTTCTGGCTCTTTACTCATTAACGATCACTGATCGATACTGATCACTGATTACTCATCACTCATTACCTTTAAGGCAATGAACCTGACCGACGTCCTGTCACTTTCCTTTCGCACGATCCGCAGCAACAAGCTCCGCACGGGCATCACCGTGGCCATTATCGCTTTCGGCATCATGGCGCTCGTGGGCATCATCACCGCCATCACGGCCATGAACCAGAAGCTTACCGAAAGCTTCTCCACCATGGGCGCCAACGGCTTCACGATCCGGTTCAAGGAGCGCAACTTCCGCATCGGCGGGGGCGGGGGCGAAACCAAGCTCTCGAAGAAATCGGCCAAAAAACAAAAGACTTCGGAGCTCGGCAAGATCATCACCCTCGACGAGGCCGAGCAGTTCATCAACCGGTACCAGTTCGCTGCCACCGCGGGCGTTTCCGTATTCTCCGGCCGGGATGCCGTGGTCTCCTTCGCATCCAAGAAAACCAGCCCCAACGTCTTCCTCTTTGGCGGCGACGAGCAATACCTCGATCTCAACGGCTTCAACCTCCAGGCCGGGCGCAACTTCACGAGAGGGGAGGTGCAGTCGGCCCAGAACGTCTGCATCCTCGGCTATGATGTGGCCGTGAAGCTCTTCCCGCTGAGCGTGAGCCAGGCCGTGGATAAGCTGGTGCGGATCAAAGGCATCCCCTTCCGGGTGGTGGCCGTGCTGGCCAGCCGCGGTTCCTCCTTTGGATTTTCCCGCGACAATATCGTGCTCGTTGGCTACCGCAGCATCCGCCGCTATTTCGGTGAGAGTTCGTACAGCATCGGCATCAAGACCGTGGATATCAACCAGCTGGAAAACGGGATGGGAGAAGCGGAAGGCCTGTTCCGTTCCATCCGCAAGCTGGAGCCGGGCGAGGAAAGCAATTTCGTAGTGGAAGGGAGCAACAGCGTTGCCGAAAAGGCCATGAACGTCCTGGGCTTCCTCACGGCCGCCATCATCGTCATTGGCTTCATTACCCTCATTGGCTCATCCATAGGGTTGATGAACATCATGCTCGTTTCGGTGACCGAACGCACCAAGGAGGTGGGGCTCATCAAGGCCATTGGCGGCAAGGGCAGCACCGTACGCCAGCAATTCCTCGCAGAAGCGGTGATGATCAGCGTGCTTGGCGCAATCTTTGGGATCATCCTCGGCGTGCTCGTCGGAAACCTCTTTTCCATGGTGCTGGATACCGGGTTCGTAGTGCCCTGGCGCTGGGTCCTCTATGGTATCGTGATCTGTACGGTGGTGGGGCTGGCAGCCGGGCTTTACCCGGCCGTTAAAGCCGGCAAGCTCAATCCGATCGATGCCCTGCGCTATGAGTAAAGCACAGGAAATCAACAAATGAAAACCGGGCAGCTGATGCATTGCTGTTCTTCCTATCTTTAAACCGAAGGGACAATCGAAATCAAGACCATACGAGCGGAGGAAAAATTTGCAACAACGTAATCATTTGATTCCTTTTTTTCGTTAGAATTGTGACCCTGAACGATAAAAACTGAATTTCTTACAAACTAAAAATTACAAAAATGGCAGAAACAAGACCGACTGCAAGTGCTACTTCATCAGTTAAGGCGACATCCGTTCAACCCAAGAAAGGTGGTAATCTGATTTCTTGGCTGGCTCCTGTGGTGTGTATTATCGCCGGTTATGCGATCTGGCGCTTTGTGCTGGGTAGCGCAGACGGATTCAAGCAGCCGGATCCGAACGGTGGCTTCTGGCCTTCGCATAAAGGTCCGAAAGACGGCCTGCACGGTATCTACGAAGGTGGTATCATCGTACCCCTGCTGATCGGTATGCTGCTCATGGTAATCACCTTCTCCATCGAGCGCCTGATGACCATCTCCCGCGCGCTGGGCAAAGGCTCGATCGCCAACTTTATTCGCAAAGTACAGTATCACCTCGCCAACCGCAACGTAGACGAAGCCCTGAAAGAGTGCGACCGTCAGCGTGGTTCCGTTGCCAACGTAATGAAGGCCGGTCTGCGTCGTTATAAGGAAATGATCACCAACACCGAAATGGATACCGAGCAGAAAGTGATCGCGATCCAGAAAGAAGTGGAAGAAGCCACCGCGCTCGAGCTGCCCATGCTGCAGAAGAACCTGGTGTTCCTCTCGACCATCACTTCGGTAGGTACCCTCGTTGCCCTTCTCGGTACGGTAATCGGTATGATCCGCTCCTTCTCCGCTCTTGGTGAGTCGGGTGGTGGCAACGCCGGTGCACTGGCCCAGGGTATCTCGGAAGCCTTGTACAACACCGCCCTCGGTATCGGTACTTCGGCCGTGGCCCTCGTGATGTACAACGTGTTCACGACCAAGATCGACTCGATCACCTACGGTATTGACGAATCTGGTTTCACCTTAACACAATCTTTTGCTTCTCTCTACAAATAAGAGGGCAGAGGATTATGGAATCGGAAACCTTTTGAGTCTCAATACAAAAATTTCTAGTAAACATGCCAAGTGTCAAAATACCAAGGAAAAGCACGGCGACCGACATGACCCCGTTCGTGGATGTCGCCTTCCTGATCCTTTCTTTCTTCATGCTGGCAACGAAGTTCAAGCCACCGGAGCCCGCTGCGATCACCACACCGCGTTCGGTGTCGGCCGATGAGCTGAAAGCCGAGTCGAACTTCGTGATGGTCCAGTTCGATTCTTCCGGACGTGTATTCTTTGATGTGAACGTGAAGATGGCCGACGATGTGACGCCCATCCGTACCGCGATCGTTCAGGAGTTCGCCAAGCGCAAGGGCCTTGCCCTCTCGCCAACGGAAGTGAACAATTTCGTCAAGAGCGCCCAGGTAGGCGTTCCGAGCGGCGAGCTGAAGCGTTTGCTCAGCACCGCCACCGAGAACCGCCTGGCTTACCCGCAGAAAGGCATCCCGACCGACTCGACCAACAATGAGCTGGCCGACTGGATCGGAGCCGCGAAGACGACGTTCTACAATTACGATGCGAAAATGCCGGTCTTCTACATGATCAAGGGCGACAACCTCGCCAAGTATCCCCGCTTCAACGGCGTGCTGGATGCCATGCGCAAGAACGACCAGTACAGCTACAAGCTCGTAACGGATCCGAAAGCCGTTCCGGAAGGAACCGCGCTCTACACCACGCGGAATGCCGCAGGTGCGAAAAAGGAATAATTTTTCTAACCCGTAAATAACTGAACAATGGCAGATATAGATGTAGGTGGGGACAGTGGCCATAAGAAAGGCCCCGGGGTCAAGAAAGCCAAAAAGCTGTCAACCCGAGTGGACATGACGCCGATGGTGGACCTGGGCTTCCTGCTGATCACCTTCTTCATCTTCACCACCACGATGTCGACACCGAAAACGATGTCGCTCAACGTGCCCAAGAAGGTGGAAGATGAGAAGAACCAGATGGAAGTGAAGGCCTCCAACGCCCTGTCGATCCTGCTTGGCAAGTCGACCGCTGACCAGAGTGGTATCTACTACTACATGGGACAGCTGGAAGCAGATGGCTCCAACTTCAAGTCCGCCAACCTTGATGACCTCCGCAAGGTGGTGATCGACAAGCGTAAAGAAGTGATCTCCCGGCATATCCACGACGAGAGCTGCAAGAAGATCTGGGAAAAGAACAACGGTGACCAGAATTCCTGCCGCGACAAAGACTTCGTGGTGGTGATCAAGCCCAACAATGACGCCGATTACGGCCACACCATTGATGTGCTCGATGAAATGGCGATCAACGACGTAAAGGCGTTTGCCATGGTCGAGATCACGCCCCAGGAGAATCAGCTCATCGCCAAGACCGAAGAATCCAACGGTGTGAAGCGCTAAGCTTTATGGAATTATTTTAGCTATTGCATCTTATAATAAACTGAAACAATGGAAGCCAACAAAATACTCCAGTCCGATGTACTCGACCTGGTGTTCGAAGGCCGGAACAAAGAGTACGGCGCTTACGAGCTTCGCAAGAAGTACAGCAAACGCATCCTGCTTGCCCTCGGCATTACGGCAGCGATCGCAGTTGCAGCCGTTGGTGGCTCATTGGTAGCGCAGAACATGAAAGCCAGCGCTACGGATGATCAGGAGATCCGGGACGTGAACCTTGCCAACGTGGCTGAAGAGCCGCCCCCA
>CBHWDR010000282.1:0-5026 GCA_966112575.1 uncultured Chitinophagales bacterium | reverse complement strand
TGAACGAAAGATGGATACGGGCCAGCTCCATCTCGGCGCGGGCCTGGTCGAGCTTCGCCTGAGCCATGGCGAGTTCGTTCTTGGACACGATGTTCTTCTCGGCCAGCACTTTGGTATTGCCGTATTCGATCTCGGCGGCCCTTGCTTCGGCCTGGGTCTTGCGGTATTCGGCTTCATAGATCCGCGGCATAATGCGGAAGAGGAGCTGTCCCGCCTTTACGCTCTGGCCTTCGTCGACATAGATGTTTTCGAGATAGCCTTTTTCCTGTGCGCGGATCTCGATGTTGCGTACGGAACGGATCTGGGATACGTACTCCCTGGTGAGCGTGGTGTCGATGCGCAGGGGTGTGGTTACGGCGAATTTGGCGGTTTCTTCCGGGGCGGTTGCATGGCCAGTGCAGGCATACTGACACAGGAGCACACACAGTGCCGGAAGCATGAAGATCTTTTTCATGTTATCTGGTGGTTGGTTTAGCGGAATGAACAGGTATATGTCCTGTGGTCAGGACATGGCAGAACTTGGAAGGCCGGTATCGCCCGGCCAGTCATCGGAAAGAATAAAGGGGGATCAGATGCGGATCACCCGGAGCTGGAGAAAGCGGGGGGTAGCTGCATACAAGTGCAGGTGCGCAGGACGTGCGTAAGGAAGCTTATCCTTTTGTGCACGAACGATCAGCACAATGCAGAAAAACAGCGCGTAGCGGGCAAGAACGATGAGCTTCCGAAGGAGGTCTTCGTCTTCTTCTTCGCTGACGAGGGTGTCCGGTTCGGCGATCCCGCTATTCGTGTGGAAGTCTTGCTGCCTGTTTCCGGTAAGGGAAGCCGGATTTGTTTTGCCTGCCTGCTTGCTGACCTTCGCACCTGTTTCCACCTGGTACGCCCCAGGCAGCGATCCGCCGGCAAAAGCGGCAGCGCCTCCCAGTAAGAGGCCGAACAGGTTCAGGAAAATGAGGAAAGCAGTTTTCATGCAGCGGGTAAAATTAGTATAACCGGCTCTACTGTAAAAGGGTGAGTTCTTTAAAGCTTCGTGAAAGTGGGTGGAGGCCTGGGGCTGGTCACTACGGCCGTTCTCAAATAGACTACACGTGATGGGTGGCATGCAAAAAGGAGGCGCCTTCGCCTCCTTTTCTATTTTTCCAGGATCAATGATCTAGGATTGATTTTCTGCTACAGATCCGCTCCTGTACTTCACAAAGAACGAAAGCCACACGGTACGCGAGAGGCGCATCAGGTAGGGCTGCAGGGCGATGAGAAATACGGCATTGAAGCCGATCCAGTAGAAGAAGCGGTGGTCTTTGAACGAGAAGCCGATCAGTACCCACCAGGCGATAAAGGTGGCTACCGTGAGCGCTACGGTGAGCGAGTAGCTCACGTAGCCGGTGCCATAATAAAACGAAGGCTCGATCTCCATAACCTGTCCGCATACGGGGCAGCGATCATGCATCTTCATAAAGCCCTTCTGGTAGGAGCTTTTGTGAATGAACATGTCGCCCTTCCTACAGCGGGGGCATTTCAGCTTCAGCAGGCTGGGGATAAAGGAAGGCTTATGATCGGGATCGTTTTTCATCTTGTCGGTTTCCTGCGCAAGGTACTTCGGTCTCTTCTTTTTTATCGTGATAATTGTCACCTGCTACCCTTCAGCAACTACCCTCTTTTTTGCATCGGCCGCGCGGGAAGGATGAGCTTGGACAGCAGCGCCTGCCACTGTGAGGCCTTGGTCTCCATCCGCGAACGTGAGCGGCGCTCGTCCTCGCCCTGGCGGTAAAACAGGAACTGCACCGGTGAACGGTCGTAGAGGTCGAGGTGCAGGCAGATCTCGCGGGCCGAGCCGCCCGAATTGGATGAGAAGCTGTTCGATTCGCTCACCTGGAGGTTCTTCACCAGCATGCAGCTGCGGACCTCGTCGAGGTGGATGAGTACGGGCGGGAGCACGAAAACGTCCATCTGCTCCACGAACAGCAGGGTACGGTTTTGGGCGTCGAGGCCGATGATGCCGTGCAGGAGCACGTCTTCGCTGGAGATCGAGAGCTGGTAAAGGGCGGCCGTTTTGTGAAAATGCTGCAGGAGCGCTTTCGACTCCCTTGCCTTTTCCCTTCGGCCGAGGAGATAGATCACGATGATGGGCGTGAGCACCAGTGCAGTAATGATCAGCACATATATGGATGTTGCCATGAGGTTGTTTTTTTCCGGACAGTGCCGGGTTAGGATTTTTTGCCAAAAGCAATGAATGCGGCCAGCAGGAGGGGGATCGTAACCAGTAGCCATTCGTACCATCGTTCACTCTCCACCAGTCCTTGCCGGAGTACGAGGGTATTGACGATCACAAGTGCCAGGATCACGGAACCGCCTGCCGAACCTTTCAGATGAGGTTGCATAGCGGGTTGTATTATGGTAAGGTCCCGGGCGGGGGAGGAAGATTAGGCCCGTGCAGCGGACTTAAAGGCCTTGAAGGAAGAAAAATAATAGAGTTGGGAACAGAAAGGGAGGAATTCCGGGAACGACCAGGTATAACAATCCGTGAGGTCGAGTATCAGCAACTCGGCCTCGCGCGTCCTGGGCTGGGGCGTTCGACTACCTGTCATGTTTACGAACATACGAAATTTTGGACGGTCAAACCGCGCCGGCGGTTGCTTCCATTGATATAGGTCAAGGAATTTTCTTATCGCACCGCAAGGGTGGGGGAAAGCGCGGCGGGTAGCTTTGCTTCTCAAATCACCGCGTTAATCAAACCTTCACACATGAAAAAACTCCTCCTCATCGCATCGGCCTTCGTAGCGCTGGCCTCGTTCACTACCCTGAGCAACATCTGGACCAATGATGACCCGCATTCCCAGCTTGGCTTTACCGTAACCCACCTGGGTGTATCCGATGTTTCGGGAACCTTCAATGACTTCGATGTCAAGCTCACTTCGAACAAGCCCGACTTCAGCGATGCGGCGTTCGAGCTCACCGCCAAAGTGGCCTCGATCGATACCCGCGTAGACATGCGCGACAATCACCTGAAAAGCGCTGATTTCTTCGACGCGGAGAAATTCCCCACGATCACCTACAAGAGCACTTCGATCAAGAAGAATGGCAAGGATAAATACAAACTCACCGGCGACCTCACCATGCATGGCGTGACCAGGACCGTGACCATGGACCTCGACTACCGCGGCACCGTGGAAAACCCGATGAGCAAGAAAGCCACTGCCGGCTTCCAGGTGAGCGGCACCATCAAGCGCTCGGAGTTCGGCATCGGGCCCAAGTTCCCCGCACCGATGGTGAGCGACGAAGTGCGCATCAAGGCTGATGGCGAATTCAATCAATAAGATATTTCAGGTACGACAGACAGGTTGTAGTGAGCGCCGGATACGTCCGGCGCTCTTTTTTTGTGCGCTGGAAATTTGCCTATCTTGACCGGGCTCCACCCAATAAAAATTATGTCTACGGAAAAAAAGAGTTCCCTGTTCACCATCATCGGCGCTTCATCAGTTGGTACGATGATCGAGTGGTACGACTTCTACATCTTCGGAAGCCTGGCCTCGATCATCTCCACCAAATTCTTTCCCCAGGGCAACCCCACGGCCGCCTTCCTCAGTACCCTGGCCACGTTTGCCGCGGGCTTCGTGGTCCGTCCTTTCGGAGCGCTCTTTTTCGGCCGCCTCGGTGACCTCATTGGCCGTAAGTACACCTTCATGGTCACGCTGCTGCTTATGGGTGGTGCAACCTTCCTCATCGGCTGCGTGCCCGGCTACGAAACCATCGGCTTCCTGGCCCCGCTGCTCATCCTCCTGCTCCGCCTCCTCCAGGGCCTTGCCCTCGGCGGGGAATACGGCGGCGCCGCCACCTACGTGGCCGAACATTCACCCAACAACCGGCGCGGCCTGATGACCTCCTGGATCCAGACCACGGCTACGGCAGGCCTCTTCGTATCCCTGCTCGTGATCATGGCCACGCGCAATATCCTTTCCAAAGAGCAGTTCAACGACTGGGGCTGGCGCGTGCCCTTCTGGGTCTCGATCTTCATGGTCCTGATCTCCTACCTGATCCGGAAGAACATGGATGAGTCGCCCGTTTTCGCAAAGGCAAAGGCTTCGGGCAAGACCTCGACCAACCCGCTGAAAGAAAGCTTCGGCAAAAAACTCAACTTCAAGTTCGTGCTGCTGGCGCTTTTCGGCGCCGTCATGGGCCAGGGCGTGATCTGGTACACCGGGCAGTTCTACGCGATGAGCTTCATCGAAAAGACCATGAACGTGGATAAGGAGCAGGTCGACAGCCTCATGTTCATCGCATTGATGATGGGCACTCCTTTCTTTCTCTTCTTCGGCTGGCTGAGCGATAAGGTGGGGCGCAAATGGATCATGATGGCCGGCATGCTCATCGCCATCATCAGCTATCGACCCATTTATGAGAAAATGTACCAGTGCGTGAACCTGGCCAATAAGCAGGAGGTAGCCGGTAAGTCGGTAACCGTTCGCAACCTGGTCGACAACAAGGATCAGACTACGACCTTGGTAAGCAGCACAACAACGGAGTATGCCGATGGCACGAAGTCGGTATTTCAGAGGAAACTCCCATTGGCCAAGGGCAACGTCATCATGCCCGATAGCAATAAGAAAGCGGAGAGCCTAACCACGATTCACATCAACCATTCGGATAAATGGACCCTTGTCTGGCTGGTGTTCGTGCAAGTGTTGTTCGTGACCATGGTCTACGGCCCCATAGCGGCCTTCCTGGTGGAGCTGTTCCCCACCAAGATCCGTTATACCTCCATGAGCCTTCCTTATCACATCGGCAACGGTGTCTTCGGCGGCCTCCTGCCGGCGGTGGCTACCTATCTCACGACCAGCGGCAGGGCCTCCGGGCACGGGCAGTGGTACCTCGAGGGCCTCTGGTATCCCATCGGCGTGGCGGCGGTTTGCCTCGTCATTGGCGTACTCTACATCAATTCAAAAGACCGCGAGATCGATGATTGATCCGTGTAAAAAATAATGTATGAACAAAATACGGAAAGTATTGGGCATTGTCTGGATCACACTCGGTA
>CBHWDR010000281.1:0-5044 GCA_966112575.1 uncultured Chitinophagales bacterium | reverse complement strand
AATTCGGTAATATCCGATGCTGCGAAGCCAAGCCGGTTCATGCCGGTTTCCACTTCGATATGGACGGGGTATTGTGTCAGGCCCTGGTCGCGGAGGTAAGCCTCGAAACGATGCAGGAGCCCGAAGGAATACAGCACGGGCTGCAGCCCGAATTCAACGATGGCCGCAAAAGAAGAAGGCTCGGCATTCATCACCATGATGGGCGACTGCACACCGGCACGAACGAGGTCCACGCCTTCATCAGCATAGGCCACGCCCAGGTAATCGATATTGTGGTAGTGCAGCACGCTGGCGATCTCGGCGCCGCCGCTCCCGTAGGAAAAAGCTTTCACCATGGCCATCACCTTCGTGCCGGCCTTCAGGGTCTTGCGGTATTCCTTGAGGTTGTGTGCCAAAGCATTCAGATCGATCTCCAGTACGGTCTCGTGTACTTTCTCTTCGAAGAGCCGCACGATCCGTTCGAAAGCGAAGCGGCGCGCACCTTTGATGAGAATGATCTCCTGGTGATACTGGGTCGGGTGAAAAGCAGCCAGGAATTCTTCGGTAGACAAATAGGTCTGTACCGATACACCCGCAAGCCCATCGCGCAACACATCACCAATGCGCTCGCCGATCAGCACGGCCTTGCGTACCCCATAGTCCTGCAACAGCGCGCCCACTTCCCGGTAGAGCGCTTCATCGGCCCTTCCCGACTCAAAGAATTCGGACAAGATCACCGTAGACGAATAGCCGCCCTTGCCGCCCTGTTGCCTTTGCAGGTCCAGTGCGATCGTCAGCGAGGTCAGATCGGCGCTGTAGCTGTCGTTGATCATCATGCAGCCATTCGCCGAGGGCAGGAGCTGCAGGCGCATGTCGATGACATGCAGCTTCGCCAGTCGCTCGTTGACCTGGTCGGCGGTATAACCCAGCACGAGCAGGGTCACACAGCAATGCAGGGCGTTTTCGATCGAAGCTTCATCGATGAACGGAATATGAAAAACCACTTCGGTCTCCCGCCAGCTGGCCAGGATCGTGGTCGTATTTTTTTCTTCTTTCCGGCCCAGCAATTCGAGCGGACAGCGGTCCTGTCCCCAGCCGAACAATTCCACGCCCTCGCGGGCAAGGGTACGCATCAGCCGGTGTAGCAGCGGGTCATCGTCGGGATAGATCAGCGTCTGGGTATGCGAAAAGAGCCGGAGCTTTTCTTCCGCCTTTGCTTCTTTCGAAGAAAAGCCTTCGCTGTGCGCATCCCCGATATTCGTAAAGAGCCCGATGGTGGGCTGGATGACGGCAGCCAGCCGCTCCATCTCGCCCGGCTGCGAGATCCCCGCTTCGAAGATCGCCAGCGTATGGCTGGCATTGAGCTGCCACACGCTCAGCGGCACGCCGATCTGCGAGTTCCACGAACGCGGGCTGCGCACGATGCGGTAGTCCTGCTCCAGCATCTGGAACAGCCACTCCTTTACAACGGTCTTGCCATTGCTGCCTGTGATGCCGATGACGGGTAGGGAAAACTGCCGGCGGTGATGCGCAGCCAGGTCTTGCAGGGCCTGCAGCGTGTTGGCCACGAGAAGTACCGAAGCATCCTCCAGCCCTTGTATCACATTGGCATCCGAAACCACGAAATGGCGCACGCCTTTTTTCCAGGCCTGCTGCACAAACCGGTGGCCGTCGTTGTGCCCCGTGCGCAGGGCAAAGAACACCGATGCGGCCGGCTGCAATACCCGGCGGCTGTCGTACACGAGCTGCTCCACCGGGTCGGAGCCCGGGCCGGCAACCAGCGTTCCGCCGGTAATGGATGCTATCGAGGATAAGGTGTACACGCTAAGCTTTTCGTTTGGCGCGTCTCCGGTTGACCTGGAGCGAATAGCCGATCGAGCCACCAAGGCAAACCAGGATCACCAGCAGGGATATGGTCACGGGTACATGGATTTCGAAGTACTCCACGCCCATTTTCAGCCCGATGAAGATGAGCACGATGGAGATCCCCTGCTGGAGGTAGTCGAACTTGCTCACGGCTCCTTTCAGCAGGAAGAAAAGCGAACGCAGGCCGAGCACGGCGAAAATATTGCTGGTATAGATCACGAGTTTGTTGGTGGAGATGGCAAACACGGCGGGGATCGAGTCCAGCGCGAAAACGATATCCGTTGTTGCCAGCAACACCACCACCACGAACATATTGGTGAAATAGCGCTTGCCGTTGCGGCGCACCGTCATCTTGCCCGTCGTGTCTTCGTGCACGATCGGGAAGAAACGCTCGAGGAAATTATATACCGGGTTCGACTTGGGATCGAATTCCTGGTCGTGGCTGTGCGAGAAGATCTTGATACCGGTATAGATCAGGAAGGCCCCGAAGATGTAGAGGATCCAGTGGAAGCGCTCCACGAGGGCCACGCCTACGGTGATGAAGGCAACCCGGAAGAGGATGGCCATCAGGATGCCGATGAGCAAGGCCCGCGGCACGTGATCGGCACGGATCCGGAGGAAGTTGAAGATGAGGATGAAGACAAAGATGTTATCGATACTGAGGCTCCACTCCATGAGGTAGGCGCTGAGGTATTCCAGCGCGGGCTGCTGGCCCTCGTATTTCCAGAGGAAAATGCAGAAAGCAAAGGCCAGCGCCACCCAGAACAGGGTCTGGTACAAGGCTTTCTTGATGCTGATCGTGGATGATTTCTTGCTCAGCAGACCCAGGTCCACGATCACTGCCAATAACAATACGATTCCAAAAACGAGATACGTCACCTGATCCGTTGTCATAGTTCCTTACCGTTGTGCGGCAAAGATAGGGCGTGGGGGGTAGTGGGGATTTGGGATTGAGGGATTAAGGTATTGGGGTATTGAGGAATTAGGGTATTAAGGGACTGGGGATAAGGGAGCTTTTCTGCACAGAGACTTCAGTCCCTGCTAATGGGCAAAGCGGTATCGGCGGACCTGCTGGTAGATCAATCCGAAAAGGATCACCAGGACGATGGGCAGCACGATATTGATGAGCTGCCATTTGGTTTTCTCGGCCTGGGTGCGCTTGGGATCCAGGAGGCGAAGCACGATCTCCTTGTTGCGGGTCGACATGATCGTTCCCTTCGAAGTGAGGTATTCGAGACAGTTGAGGAGGAAGTCGCGGTTGGCGAACTGGTATTCGTACTGCGAGCCTTCGGTATAGATGCTGCGGCCTAGGGCCAGGGGTCCCTGGCGGGAAACATCGTTCAGCACGATATCGCCGTCGGCCACCACGATCATCTTGTTCTCTTCGCTCTGCTGGCGGAAGCCGCCATATGCAGCCAGGGAATCGCGTTGCGGCTGACCCAGGCGTCCTTTGTACAGGGAGTTGAAACGCCCCTCCACTAGTACGGCAGCCGGGATATCTTTTTGTCGGAACAACTGGTCCTGCGGCGTGTTGCGGTTTTCGTTCGGACTGATCAAAGCCGGAGAGGAAATGGTGCGCGAATTGGCCGAGCTCTGGAGCAAAAAGGTCTTGCGAAGACCTTCCTTCTCCACCGTGTCAATCGAGTTGACGAAGCGACCGGCTACAAGGCCGAGGTTGCGCGTGATCGTGTGGTTATCGCGCGCTTCGAACAGCGGGTAATAGTTCCAGTGCAGGAACTCATACTGTGGCTGCTCAGCTGTGCCGCCTACGGCAAAAGGCAGGAAGCCGCACTGCAGGTCCATCAGCAGGTCGGGGTTGATGCGCACGCCGTAGTTGAAAAGGAGGTCGCCAATGTTAAGTCCGCGCTCGTAAGCGATCAGGCCCTTGACGCCCATACTCAGCGAATCGGGTTCGGCATAGAGATTATCCACGAACCAGAGCACGCGGCCACCCCGCATCACATACTGGTCGATCTTCAGCTTCTCGCTTTCGGAAAAGCTCGAATCCGGTTTGACGATGATCAGGGTCTTGAAAGTATCCGGAACGGCGGGCTGGGTTTTCAGGTTGAAGAGACCGAGCCGGTACCGCGAGCGCTCTGCAGGAAAGAACTGCTGCAGCTCCTCTGGCATGCTTTCCGGGTCGATGGCATGCTGCAGTGCGATCACGTTCGGGCCAACCGGCTCGCCATTGCCGATGGCATAGGCCACCATCGGGCGCGAAGGCTGGGCCATCTGGTCTATGACCTTCACGAAATTGTATTCCATCATCGCCTCGGCATTGTTCAGCTCTGCCGCAGAGATCGAACGCTTGCTGGTCGGGAAGAGATTCACCAGGTCCATCTGCCCACCCTGGTGCACGATGGCATAGGGGAAGAGGATCTTGTTCTCCTGGCCGGCCTGCACCTGCACGCTCAGGTTGATCGGGCTGGCGCCAAGGGCCTGCAGCGAATCGCCCCAGCTCAGTCCCGGACGGGCTTCGTCAAGCGGGTTGATGAAGCGGTAGCGTACTTTCGAAGGACTGGCTTCACGCAGGGAAGAAACGAACTCCTGCGCCGAGTTGCCCAGGCGGCGGAAGTCGGCCTGCATATCACCTTTAAGAAAGACATCGATCGAGATCGGAACGGTCAGGTCGCGGAGCAGGGCCCGCGTCGTAGGCGTGAGGGTATAGCGCTTGTCTTCGGTGAGGTCGTAGCGCGTATGCACGAGCGAAGCAAGGAAATTGATCGCTACCAGTCCGGCGATCAGCAGGAGCCACCAGAGATATCGTTTGCGCTGGATCATGAACGTTTTCCAAGGTTTTGGCGGGTGATCAAAAGGAAGAAGGCGATGAAGCTCAGGAAGTAGATGATGTCGCGGGTATCGATCACACCCTTGCTCAGCCGCTGGTAGTGGAAATCGATCCCGATCAGCTGGATGTAGTAATCGGCTCCGCCTTCAAAGAGGGGCAGGCGGCTGATGGCGTCGAAACCAAAATGAAAGAGCACGCAGGCCATGAGGGAGATGATGAAGGCCACCACCGCATTGGTCGTAAAGGAGCTCACGCAGATCCCGATCGACGTGAACAGGGCTGTCAGCAGGAAGAGGCCAAAGTAGGAACCGATGGCCTGCCCGGTGTCAATGCCGCTGGTGGAAGCGAGGTGGTTCACGGTGTAGTTGTAGATCAGCGTGGGCAGCAGGGCCACAACGGCCACGATGAGGG
>CBHWDR010000280.1:0-5046 GCA_966112575.1 uncultured Chitinophagales bacterium | reverse complement strand
CCAGCGCCTGCAAGCTGCCGATGATGCCGGGCAGCACACCGAGCACCCCGCCTTCGGCACAACTGGGCACCAGCCCGGGAGGCGGCGGTGTGGGATAAAGATCTCGGTAATTGGGACCGGGCACGCCGTCGGCGCCCGGGTAATTGAACACCGATACCTGGCCCTCGAACTGGAAGATGGATGCATAAACATTGGTCTTACCCAGTAATACGCAGGCATCATTGACCAGGTAGCGGGTGGGGAAATTATCGGTACCGTCTGCCACCACATCGTAATCACGGATGATCTCGAGCGCATTCTGCGACGTCAGCTGCGTCTGGTACACGTTTACGCGGATGTGCGGATTGAGCGCCTGTATGCGTGCGCGTGCCGCCTCCGCCTTTGGCTTGCCCACTTCATCCACCCCGAATAAAACCTGTCGCTGCAAATTGCTGTCATCCACCACATCGAAATCAACAATGCCGATCGTGCCTACGCCCGCCGCAGCGAGGTACAGCAATACCGGCGAGCCAAGTCCGCCCGATCCCACCACCAGCACCTTCGCTGCTTTCAGCTTCTTCTGTGCCGCAAGTCCGAAATCGGGAATGATGATGTGCCGGTTATACCTTGCCAGCTCTTCTTTAGAAAAAACCATATCCATGATGATTTGTTTATCTGATTATTGAATGCCTCCTGCTATCGCTGGCACGATGCTTACCAGCGCGTCTTCCGTCAGAAGGGTATCGCCAGCCTGCAGGTCCCGGATATCGTCTTCACCAAGGAAAACATTCACGAAACTGCGTAACTGTCCCTGCTCGTCCAGGAGGTGCTTTCGCAGGTCGGGGAAGTTTTCGATCAGCTCCCTGACCAGCCCATCAATGTTGCCGGCATGGATCTGCAATCGTGCTTGGCTGTTGGTGAACTTGCGAAGTGGTGTTGGAATGAGTACAGTTGCCATAAGTTATATTTTTTATTTATTGTTTAGATCGATCGGCTCTTCTTCAAACGCCTGCGCTTCATTCAGCTGCCAGGACCGAAAGTGGTTGAGCTGGCCGCTGTGTACTGAAAGGATGAGATAAGAGAAATAAGGCTGTGCCGCTACCCGGTCGTGCTCCGAAGGAATGGCCGGGTGGCCGGGATGCGAATGGTACACACCCAGTAATTCCAGTCCATGATCCTCGGCGAAGCCTTCCGCCTTCAGATAGTCCTTCGCCGTGATCCTGAAATGCCGGCGCCGATCGCCTTCCCTGGCGTTATCCACCACCAGCACTTTCTCCACCTGGCGATCACCGCCCGCTTCCCTGCCGAAAAAAAAGCCGCAGCATTCATCGGGAAAACTTCTTTCGGCATCATCGGCCATAATGCGCAGCGCCTGTTCGGAGAACCGTATCATAAGCCTAATTTTTTCATGACCTCGCCATATTTATCTGCATTGTCGGGCAGCACCGTCACCACCACTCCGCGCTCCACCGCTTCAACCACCTTCAACGCACCAGCGATATTGGCAGCTGAGGAAGGGCTGAGGAGAAGGTCTTCTTCACGGCGGGCACGGCGGATCAGCGCATAGGCTTCTTCGGTACTGACCTCCAGCTCCCGGCTGGCAAGGAAAGGGTCGAAGATCCCGGGCACTAAAGCCGTCTCCAGGTGCTTCCAGCCTTCGAGCCCGTGCATGGCTGAATCGGGCTGCAGGGCTACGGCCTCGATCGCAGGATTCAATTCCTTGAGGCGGCGACTCGTTCCCACGAAGGTGCCGGTGGTCCCCAGTCCGGCCACGAAATGCGTGATCCCCGGCAGCTCGGTGAACAGCTCCACGGCCGTGCCGTGATAATGTGCTTTCCAGTTGTGCTCATTGCGATACTGGTCGGCATAGTAATAACGGTCGGGGTGCTGGCGAGCCAGTGCCTTCGCTTCTTCCTGCGCTCCGTCCGTGCCTTCGAACTTCGAAGTATAGATGATCTCGGCGCCGAGCGAATGAAGGATCTGCTTGCGCTCTTCCGAGGCATTCTCAGGAAGGCAGAGCACGACCTTCAAGCCGATCGCGGCCCCGATCGTGGCATAAGCGATCCCGGTGTTGCCACTGGTCGCATCCAGCAGGGCTTTGTCCGCGTGCAGCTCGCCGCTTTCCAGCGCCTGCAGGATGATCCGGTAAGCGGCCCGGCACTTCACGCTGCCGGATAGTTGATTCCATTCCTGTTTGACCCATAGTGCTACTCCTTTCTTTTTATTCAGCTGCTTCAGTTCCACCAGTGGCGTATGCCCGATCCGGGCGCCCAGCCAGTGGGCCTTCTGCAGCAGCGTGGTCGATGTTTTTGTCAGCATAAGCCAATAAAAAAGCCCCACCGGGTAGGTGGGGCCATTATGAATGATTTTACATGATATCCATACGACTATCCACCACCCTGAAGGCGTTGCATGCAACAGCAGAAGCAAGTGTGATGGAATCGATTGATCATGGTGCAAAGATAGGAAGCGGTTAAGCGCCGCTTTTATCGCGGGCGCATTTTCACAAAGTTTTTTTGTTTAACATCGGTAGCGCGGAGCTAGGAAACAGGTTCATCCGCGCGTATATTTAAGCGTCCTCTTGTTATGAACCGAAAACAACGCCTCTTCACCCTAGTTGCCGCCTATACCCTGGCCCTGGTCGTTTTTGCCTGGTGGATCACGACGCTTGAACACCGGGCCGTGCTGGTCAAAGGCTCGGCCCATCCCTTCGTTCCTGTTCCCGATGCCGGGGATGACACCTCGCTTGATCGGCTGGATGTATTGTTACGCTTCTGCCTGGGCGTCTGTGTCGCCTCCGTACTCCTGTGGGCACTGATCCATTTCACGGTCGTTCGGCTGCCCCTGCTGATCGTGCTGCTCTGGCCTTTCGCACTCATCTTTCTGAGCTACCTCGTACTCAGCATCTTCGAATCGATCATGGAGAACTGGTCGAGCAGCTATCTCTATTATGCCTTTGCCGGCATCCATCTTTTCTGCGCCTATATCCTGCTGTACTACACCATGCGTCGGCATCTCGTCGACCGGCAGAACGAAGGACCGCTGGAGCTCTAAGGCCGGCTTGGCCATTCGGGAAGCTGCGTGATGAGCACCAGTCCGCCGGCTTCTTTCTTCCAGGCGATCGTATAGGTCCCATTCGTGATCACGAGGTAAGCAACGGGCATGCTTAGGTTATACCGGAGCACCTGCTGCAGCACGTCTTCCGAAAGCGGCACCTGCGGCTCCTTGCATTCGATCAGCATCCAGGGCTGGTGCTGCTCGTTGTACACGAGGATGTCGAAGCGCTTGCGCAGCTCATGCAGGATGATCTCCTTTTCCACCGCGATACAGGCCGCCGGGTAGTGCAACTGCTGAATGAGGTACTGGAGAAAATTTTGCCGCACCCACTCTTCCTCGGTGAGGGCCACCCAGGCTTTACGGATCGTGTCGAAGATCGCCGGCTTGCCGCCATCGCGGCGGATACGGAACGCAGGCTCGGGAAACTGGATGGCGATCATGGAGTGAAGATAGGCCACAGCCCGTTCCGCCGGCCTCCACAGGACTTCTTCGTATATTCGTCTATCCCGCCGGCGAGCGGGGCTTGCTAAAATCTACACATGAAGACAAAAGATGACATCGTTAAGAACTGGCTCCCCCGCTACACCGGCGAGTCCCTCGACAACTTCGGCAAATACATCCTGCTGACCAACTTCTCCAACTACGTGCGCATGTTCGCCGAATGGAATAACGTCGAGATCGTTGGCCTCGATCGCCCCATGCAATGCGCTACCGCCAATGGCATCACCATCATCAATTTCGGAATGGGCTCGCCCACGGCCGCTACCGTGATGGACCTGCTCACCGCCATCCAGCCCGAAGCCGTGCTCTTCCTCGGCAAATGCGGCGGGTTGAAACGACGCAACAAGCTGGGCGACCTGATCCTGCCGATCGCTGCCATCCGTGGCGAGGGTACGTCCGATGACTACTTCCCGAAAGAAGTACCGGCCCTCCCGGCCTTCGCACTCCAGAAAGCCATTTCCACCACCATTCGCGAATTCGAGGTCGACTACTGGACCGGCACGGTCTACACCACCAACCGCCGCGTTTGGGAACACGACGAGGAGTTCAAAGCCTACCTGCAGAAAGTGCGCGCTTATGCCATCGATATGGAGACGGCCACCATTTTCGCCGTTGGCTTCTACAACAAGATCCCGACCGGCGCCCTGCTCCTGGTAAGTGATCAGCCGATGACTCCCGAAGGCGTGAAGACCGAAGAAAGCGACAAGAAGATCACCGCGCAATTCGTGGAACGCCACCTGAAGGTGGGCATCGAATCGCTCAAGCAGCTGATCAATGGCGGGCTGACGGTACGCCACCTCCGTTTCTAAATCATCCCGGAATATGAAACTCACCCTTCTCCTCTGGCTGCCGCTGCTCCTTGCATCGGCCGACAGCTGCAAGAACAAGAAGACCAGCCAGCCGGGCATCTACCAGGGCCGGCTGGAAGTGAAAGGCGGCTGTATGAATTACACGATTGCCATCACCGGTGACGTGGTAGACAGCAACCTGGTCGTAGGTTCCTGGACCGATGAAAATACCGGCAAGGCTTATCGCAATGTATTTGCACTCGGCAGCCCCTGCACCTTCCCGTCAACGATCAATGAAGGTGACACCTTCAACTTTACGATCGATTCCACAAGCAGGCAGGATTGTTCGGTGTGCATGATGTATTATCCAACGCCGGCAAAGCGCATCAGGATTAAAGTGCTAAACCCCTAACTTGCCGAACATGCCGGCCTTGCTACAGATCGACCAACTCTCCGTGGACTTCATTACCGAAGGCCAGGCCACATCAGCGGTGAAAAACCTCACGCTGACGGTGGATCGGGGCGAGATCCTCGCCCTCGTTGGCGAGAGCGGCTCGGGCAAATCGGTCACCTCGCTTTCCATCCTGCAGCTTCTTCCCCAGCCTCCGGCGAAGTACGCCGGCGGCCGCATTCTTTATTCCGAAGAAGGCGCCTCCCCTCTGGACCTGCTGCAGGCCAGCCTGGCCCAACTCCAGAAGCTGCGGGGCAATCGCATTGCCAT
>CBHWDR010000279.1:0-5047 GCA_966112575.1 uncultured Chitinophagales bacterium | reverse complement strand
CCGTGAAGGCGGCAGATTTTGAGTCTGCTGCGTCTACCAATTCCGCCACCCGGGCAGGTGGGCGGCAATATTACTGCATTCCCGCCAATTGCTCCCGAAGGCGCTTCAAGTATTTTTTACGGAAATAATAGTCCTTTACCTGCAGCAACTCTTTTTCGGAAGTAACACCTTCCTGATAATGTTCCACAATGTTTTGAACAGGCGCATAGATCTGTTTTTCGATTTCATTCAACTCCCCCTGCATCCGTACCCGCGCATTCGGGTCATCGTCCATCTGCAGTTCCGCCAGCTGTTCGTTCACCTCCATCATTTCCATCAGGAAATCCGGGGGCAGCCGGTACTTCTCTTCTTCTTCCACCAGGCCCTTTTCTTTCAGCACATAGCGGATGGTTTCATCCGGGTTCGAAAAGGTCTGCAGGGCTTTATTCAGCAAAGCTGACGCATCCAGGGCGTTCTGCCGCTCGTCCTCCCCATGATTAACAAAATAATCAGGGTGGTACCGGCGGCTGAGCTCCAGGTATTTCCGGCGGGCCAGGTCCTTGTCGACCTTCAGGCTCACCGGCAGCTCAAATAGTTCGAAGTAGTTCATATGTTTGGACAAAATTACTCGACCTCCGGTCAAACCTCCCCGAAATCATGCCGCAGCCTGCAACCCCCGCCCCGCGCCGTCCCCGCACCGTTCGCCGGGTGGCCCTGCTGCTGGCCGGCATCCTCGTCCTGAGCGCCGGGGCCTGGTACGCCGGTATCGGCCGCACGACGCCCGAAAAGCTCTACGATGCGCAGTTCCGTCCTCCCCGCGCCGAGGTCTTGCAAGCCGCTACACCCATTGCAGCGGCCTACCGCGAAGAGCGCTATGCGGAGGTAATCCGCCTTGCAGCGGCCGGGGATACCCTGGTGGCAGCCGACAGCCTCCTTGCAGGTATTGCCTATCTCCAGCTTCATCAGCCCCAGCGCGGCGCCTACTGGCTGGCGGCACAGCTGCCCGCGGGCACTTATCGCCAGGATGCGCGCTATTACCTGGCGCTCGCCCATCTCCGGGAAAAGCGTTTGGAGGAAGCCGAGCGGATTTTTCTTTCGATCGCCGCCGACCCGGTTCATCCCTACCAAAGCCGCGTCACGCCTGCATTCCTGGAGCAACTGGCCGCGCTGAAGCAGCCCTGAGGTTCCACCGATCTCGTTGGCAGGCTGGCGTCTTTGGTTTTTTCCGCCCATTTTTGTGCAAGTTTTGAATTATGACGATAGGCTTGCTGAAAGAAGGGAAGATACCGGCCGATAGCCGGGTTGCCCTCACACCCGACCAATGCCAATGGCTGCTGAAAGAACACCCGGGACTGCAGATCCTGGTCGCATCCTCGCCCGACCGCTGCTTCTCGGATGCCGAATACACCCGCGCCGGCATCACCGTCACCGAAGATCTCCGCAGCTGCGACATCCTCCTCGGGATCAAGGAAGTGCCGGTTGACCAGCTCCTCCCCGAAAAGATCTACCTCTTCTTCTCCCACACCCGCAAGAAACAGGTCTACAACCAGAAACTGATGCAGACCATCGTCGAGCGCGGCATCACGCTCATCGACTACGAGTGTATGGAACACGAGGATGGACAGCGCATCATCGGCTTCGGGTTCTTTGCCGGCGTGGTGGGCGCGCACAACGGGGTGATGGCTTATGGCGACCGTACCGGCGAGTACCGCCTCGAACGCGTGTACCGGCAAAAAGATTTCAAGGAGCTGATCCATTCGTATTTCGAGCTAAAGCTGCCCAATATCAAGATCGCGGTCACCGGTTCGGGACGCGTGGCCCACGGCATCCTCGAGGTGATGAACCTCATGGGTGTGATCGAAGTAGAGAAAGAAGACTACCTCGCCCGCGAATTTGCCTACCCGGTGTACGTGCAACTGAAGGGCGCCGACCTCTACGCGCATAAGGACCGCGGCACCTACAACCGCGAGCATTTCCATGAATTCCCGGAAGAGTACACCTGTCTTTTCGAACACTACTACCCGCATACCGACATCCTCATGAACGGGGTCTATTGGGATACGAGCGTGCCCCGCCTCTTCCGGATCGCACAGGTTTCCGAACCCGATTTCCGCATCCAGGTCATTGCCGATATTACCGATGATACCAATGGTTCGGTGCCCATCAACCTGGGCGACCAATCGATCGAGAACCCGGTTTATGGCGTCGACCGCCAGACCTTCCAGAAAATGCCGGCCGGCCAGCCCGGCTGCGTGGATGTGATGGCCGTGGGCAACCTGCCCAACGAGCTGCCCCGGGATGCTTCCCGCTATTTTGGCGAACAGCTGATCAAATACATCCTTCCCGACCTGCTGCAGGAGGGCTCGCCGGTGATCGAACGGGCCACGATCGTAAAGCAAGGAAGACTGACGCCCCGGTTCGATTACCTCTCGGATTACGCCACGGGCAGCCCCGATTTTTTAAAGGTATAAGTAGTAGGAGCGGAGGTAGTGGGTAAAAGCTTCGGTGTAGCGCCCGTCTTCTCCCATGATGGTCAGCTCCCGGGTTGCAGGCGCTGCCTGCTCCAGCCCGCATTTCAGCAACACGCGGAAGATCCCGTGCGCCGGCGTTTGGCGGACGCGCAGCTCTTCGTGGATGAAGAAGCCCTGCCGCGCAAGTTCCTGCGCCGCTTCCGCGGCCCTTCGCGCAGGCAGGAGCAGGAAGAAGACACCACCGGGTTTCAGTTTTTGCACGGCGATGCGGACCAGGGTCTCGAGCTTCAGCTCCGTGCTGTGATGCGCTAAGTTTTTCTTCGGGTCGCCCGACCGCAGGTCCGTTTCATAAAACGGCGGGTTGCTGAAGATGAGGTCATATCCGGTACCCGGAAAGGATTCGATGCTTTCCCTGCAAATCGAGATGCGCCCGCTCCAGGGAGAAGCCGCTACGTTCTCTTTTGCCTGCTTTGCCGCCTCGTCATCGATCTCCACCGCGTCGATCACCACATCCTGCTCCTGCGCCACCATCAGTGAAAGCAACCCCGTGCCCGCGCCAATGTCGAGGGCCCTGCCCGTATGCTTCACCGAGTCCAGCGCCACAAAAGCCCCGAACAGGCAGGCATCCGTCGTCACCTTCATCGCACAGCGATCATGGTGCACCGTAAACTGCTTGAACCGGAAGAAGGGATTGGCCATAAAAGAATTCGAAAATTCGAAAATGAGGGAATTCGGAAATGGGTTTGTAGCAAGTGGGTGGTGTGGTTTCTATTTTAGCATCGTATTAAGGGTTAGTTTCAAGAATAGAAACAAATAATATAGGCCTCGCTTTGCTTTCATGCTCCCCTCTTTCCCCTCTTTTTCCTCTTAGCCCCTCTTAGCCTAGCTCCAGTCGGCTCTTGCGGAAGCGCTCACGCCCAGGTCTTCGGTCTTGCCTTCTAGCAGTTTGTAATAGGCGGTGATGGCGATCATGGCGGCATTGTCGGTACAATAGGCGAAGGGCGGGATATAGGCTTTCCATCCTTCCTGGTCGCAGAGCTCCTGGAAGGCGGTTCGCAGTCCGCTGTTGGCCGACACGCCGCCGGCTATGCAGAGTTCGCGGATGCCGGTTTGCAAGGCTGCGCGTTTGAGTTTTTTGAGCAGGATGCTGATGATGCGGTGCTGGATGGAGGCGCAGATATCGGCTAGGTTCTTCCGGACGAAATCGGGATCGCTCTTCGTTTCTTTTTGCAGGAAATAAAGGATCGAGGTCTTGAGGCCGCTGAAAGAAAAATTCAGCCCTTCGATCTGCGGTTCGGCGAAGCTGAAGCGTTTGGGATCGCCTTCCTTCGCATGCTTGTCGATCAGCGGTCCACCGGGGTAGGGAAGGCCCAGCAGCTTGGCCGATTTGTCGAAAGCCTCGCCTGCTGCGTCGTCCAGCGTTTCACCGATCACTTCCAGGTGCAGGGGCGAGTGGGCCCGTACGATCTGGGTATGGCCGCCACTCACAGTAAGACAGAGGAAGGGAAAGGAAGGTCGCTGTTCGGGAATCAGGTTGGCGAGTACATGGGCCTGCATATGGTGCACGGCGATCAGCGGCTTGTCGAGCGCCAGAGCGAGGGATTTGGCAAAACCACTGCCCACGAGCAGGGAGCCGATCAGACCGGGCGCCTGCGTGAACCCGATGGCGTCGATCTCCTTCAGCGTCACGCCGGCCTGTTGCAGGGCCACGTCCACCACGGGCAAAATATGTTGCATGTGCGCGCGGCTCGCCAGCTCGGGCACCACGCCACCATATTTCTCGTGTACCGTCTGGTTGGCGATGAAGTTCGACAGGATGGCCCCATCCCGGCAAACCGCCGCCGAGGTCTCATCGCACGACGACTCGATCGCCAGCAGGGTCAGGTTCTTCTTCTCCGACATGGGGCAAAGATAGAGTTCGCGTAGTTCGCGAGTTTGCGGAGTTGCCGAAGTTACCCTTGATCATACTCCCCTCTCCTTTGGAGAGGGGTCGGGGGTGAGGTCTGTTCGCGAGTTTGCGAGTTCAAAGGTTCAAGAGTTCAAGAGTTCAAGAGTTGGGTCAAGGTAAGCGGGGTGATGATCCTTATGCGGCTGTGAGTTCAGAGGCAGGAGTTTAAACCGGTGGGTGCCAAGTTTTGCGTATGCAGGGCTTTTGCGATCTGCTTTAGGATGCTAAGCTACCGTAGGAAATACGGCACTTTTGGGTTCATCGGAGATCCCGCTCCTGGCCCTGGCATTTCCGCTGGTTCGATCCTCAGATGGTCTGGCAAAACAAACCTCAAACCATCGGATTGGTCTTAAGCCTTTAACTGCTTCCATTTTAAAAAAAACAGCTCTGTGCCCCTCCCTGTCTCTGTGCCTCCGTGGTTCAAAAACAAAAAACCTCTGTGCACCTCCGTGCCTTCGTGACTCTGTGGTTCAAAAACCAAAAAATCCTTCGTGCCCTTTGTGTCTTCGTGGTTCAAAAAAGGAGACTCGATGCCTACTTGCTCCGGATCGCCACCACGGGATCCATTTTGGCGGCCTGGCGTGCGGGGATGATGCCCGCGAGGATGCCGGCTGTGATGCAGATGCCAATGGCGATGAAGATGATGGAA
>CBHWDR010000278.1:0-5048 GCA_966112575.1 uncultured Chitinophagales bacterium | reverse complement strand
CTACAATCATGCGCCGATGATCTGTTATTGGAACGATCGCTTTTTCGTGCAATACCTCAGCAACCCGGTTGGCGAGCATGAGCCGCCCGGACAGACCCTGCTGCTCTGGTCGGGGGATGGGAAAACCTGGACCCGGCCAGTGGTGGTGTTTCCCACTGTGCGCGTGCCGGACGGGACCACAAAAGAAGGAAGGACGGAAACTGCAAAAGACCTGGGCACGGTGCAGCACCAGCGCATGGGCTTTTTTGTTTCTTCGAAAAACCGCCTGCTCACCCTGGCCTTTCACGGCGTGGTGCTCGGCAAAGGAGATGATCCTAACGATGGCAAGGGCATGGGCCGCGTCGTGCGCGAGATCCGCAAGGATGGCAGCTTCGGCCCGATCTACTTCATCCGCATCAATAAAGCCTGGCAGGGAAAGACCTTGCCCTATCCCCTGTACACCACGAGCAAGGATAAAGGATTCGTTGCAGCCTGCAGCGAGTTGCTCGCCAACCCGCTGATGATGCAGCAATGGGTGGAAGAGGCCGACCGAGATGATCCGCTCATTCCGCTGCACAAAGACCTCAAGGCCTTCAGCTACTATCACCTCAATGATGGCCGGGTTGTAGGGCTTTGGAAGAATGCCCTCACGTCCATCAGCAAGGATGGCGGGAGGACCTGGACCTATTCTCCTTTGCGGGCGCCGCGATTTGTCAACGCCAATGCCAAGATCTGGGGACAGAAGACAGGCGACGGGCGATTTGTCACCGTTTACAATCCTTCCGAGTTCCGATGGCCCCTGGCCCTCTCGACGAGCCGGGATGGATTGAACTACGAAAATCTATTGCTGGTGAACGGCGAGATCAGTTCGATGCGGTATGGCGGTGCATATAAATCGTACGGGCCGCAATACGTGCGCGGCATCGAAGAAGGCAACGGCCAGCCTGCGGACGGCCAGCTCTGGGTGACCTACAGCATGAACAAGGAAGATATCTGGGTCTCTTCGATACCGGTGCCGGCAACGGCCGTGGTGCAGGGAAACATCCAGGAAGATTTTGCAAGCCTGCCGGCGGGAAGGGAACTCGATCAATGGAATTATTATAGTGGCCTCTGGACACCGGTGACAATCGATAAAACACCGGAAGGGATAAAAGCACTGCACTTGCAGGACTGGGACCCTTTCGACTATGCCAAAGCCGAGCGGGTGCTGCCTTCGGCGAAGCGCGTGGTGGTGGAGTTTACCCTGCAGCCCGAGCAGGATCGCAATGGACAGCTGGATATCGAATTCCTGGATCAGAAAGGAAATGCCGGGGTTCGCTTTACTCTCGATTCCACTGGCAGCTTCCTCGCCAAGGCCGGCTACCGTAACCGCAACCTGATGAAGTATGAGGCCGGCCAACGTCTTTCCTTCCGTATCGAATTGAATGCAGAGACCCGTTTTTACCAGGTGAGCGTCAATGGCAAGAACCTGCCGGCCGGCCTTTTCTTCCAGCCGCTTTCTTCGATCGACCGCATCGCCTTCCGTACGGGTGCGGTCCGCCGCTTCCCCGATGCGGATACGCCCACCGATCAGAACTACGACCTTCCGCAGGCAGAATCGAAAGCGCCAAAGGCGGGATATTTTCTCCTGAACTTCAAAGCCGAGCCGAAGTGAGTGCTCCGATACGATATTGGACCCGTTTGAAACAAGCAAATAGCATGAAGAAGCTTTCCCTCTTTCTGCTTGCTGCTTTTTGCTGCCTCCTTTCTTTTGCCCAGTCGACCCAGCGCATCTACCTCTCCGGCACCGGCTCCGATGACGCCCTTCCCTGGGATTTTTTCTGCACCGGGGGGATGAATGCCGGCAAGTGGACTAAGATCCCGGTTCCTTCCTGCTGGGAGTTGCAGGGTTTTGGCAAATACGATTACGGGTTTGCCAAAGACAGCGTGAAAGGCAGGGAGCAGGGCTTGTATAAGCGCCGCTTCTTTGTGCCCGCCGGATGGAAGAAGAATTTTATTCGCCTGCGGTTTGAAGGAGTGATGACGGATGCCGAGGTGAAGATCAATGGCAAACCGATGGACTTCATTCACCGGGGTGCCTTCTATTCTTTTGCCTATGATATCAACGAATACCTGCGCTATAACGACTCGAACCTGCTTGAGGTCACCGTATCCAAACATTCTTCCGACCCTTCGGTGAACGACGCCGAACGCGAGGGAGACTTCTGGATCTTCGGCGGCATCTTCCGCCCGGTGTTCCTCGAAGTGCTGCCCAGAGATTTTATCGACTTCGTTTCGATCGATGCCAAAGCAGGCGGAGAGCTGGTCAGCGCCGTTTTCGTTAATGGAGTGGCCACGTCCCTGAGCGTGGAATTGCTGGACGAAAAGAACCGGTCGTTGGGCCGGGCAGAGTCGCGATTATCAACAACGAATATTTCGACCACGAAATTCAGTGCACGGTTCCCCGGGGTACGCAACTGGACACCCGAGACACCAACGCGCTACCGGGCCGTGTACCGGCTTTGGAAGGGCAAGGATCTCCTGCACCAGTACGAGCGGAAGATCGGCTTCCGGACCGTGGAGTTGCGCCAACGCGATGGCATTTACGTAAACGGCGTGCGCATCAAGATCAAAGGCGTGAACCGGCATCCCTTCTGGCCCACCACCGGTCGCACCACCAGCAGGGCGCTGAGCATCGAGGACGTGCAGCTGATGAAGGAGATGAACATGAACGCCGTGCGTACGGCGCACTATCCGCCCGACGAGCATTTTCTCAATGTATGCGATTCGCTTGGTGTATTCGTGATGGACGAGCTGGCCGGATGGCATGGGCGTTATGCCACCGAAACCGGAACCCGACTCCTCAATGAAATGGTGCTCCACGACCAGCACCATCCATCGATCATCTTCTGGGCCAATGGCAACGAGGGTGGGCATAACCCGGCTTTCGACAGCCTCTTCGCCCAATTCGATATCCAGGAGCGCCCGGTGGTGCATCCCTGGGAACTGTTCAACGGCATCGAGACCCAGCATTACCGCGAATACAATTACGGCATCGGCAACTATGACCGCGGACGGGAGATCGTGATGCCCACGGAATTCCTGCATGGACAGTTCGATGGTGGCCACGGCGCAGGTTTGGAAGACTATTGGGAACAAATGTGGCGCAACCCGCTTAGTGCCGGTGGTTTCCTTTGGGTATTTGCCGACGAAGGTGTGGTGCGGAAGGATCTTCACGACTCCCTGGATACTGACAAGCACCGGGGGGCCGATGGCATTCTCGGACCTTATCATGAAAAAGAAGCCAGCTTCTATGCCATCAGGGAGATCTGGAGCCCGGTGCAGCTCCTGCGCCGCGAGCTGACGCCGACCTTCGATGGCCGCCTGGAACTGGAGAACCGTTATCTCTATTCCAACCTCGATCAATGCCGGCTGAAATGGCGCTGGGGTAGCCTGCGCAACCGTCGTGCCCCCGGCTGGGAAGGATCGATAGCCCTGCCTTCGGCGGCGCCAGGTACACGCGTGAATGTGATCCTGCCTCTTCCAAAGAACTGGAAGGATTATGATGTGCTGTACCTCACCGTGCTGGATGCGGGCTCAAAAGAGCTCTTCACATGGAGCCTGCCGGTAACGCGTCCCGAAATGTACGCGCAGGCGGTACAGAAAGCCGGCACCGGCCGCGCGGCTTACCGGTTGCTGCAGGATTCGGTGATTGAGGTAAGCGCGGAGCAAGTAACCCTGCGTTTTCATAAGAACACTGGGCGCCTGCTTTCAGTAGCTGCCAGTGGTAAAAATATTCCCTTCAACAATGGTCCCATCGTGCAGGAGGGCGCCAATAATTTCGCGCCGCTCCAGGCCCGCTACGAGGGGGACACACTCATCCTGGCTTCCGCGTTCGACCGGAAGCTGCATTACAACACCATTCTGTGGAAAGTCTATCCTTCCGGAGTGGTGAAGCTGGAGGTGCGGTACTTCCCCGGTGCTTATGCCACCTGGTTCGCCGGCATCAATTTCGATTTTCCCGAATCCCAGATACGCGGCATCGACTTTGTTGGCTTTGGTCCCTACCGGGTGTGGAAGAACCGGCTTCGCGGAAACCGCTTTGGCTATTTCCAAAAAAACTACAACGGCACCGAAACCGGCGAGCAATGGGTCTATCCCGAGTTCAAAGGCTATTACCAGAATCTTTATGCCTGTACGTTCCGTACGTCCGGACAACCGTTCACCGTTCTCACAGAAAATGAAGACCTGTTCCTGCGGCTGTTCAGGCCGGCCTGGAAGACCGACCAATGGCATAATTATGAACCTTTATTTCCTTCCGGCGACCTCTCCTTCATGCAGGGCATCCCCAGCATCGGCTCCAAGACCCAGCGTGCGGAGACGACCGGTCCGATGGGGATGAAGAACCTGTTTTATGATTACGAGAAAGAGCCCGCGCGGGCTTTGAGCATCGTCCTGTATTTTGATTTTCGTTCACCTGAAACGATCATTTACTGATATGAGAAGAGTTTTGCTTGCTGCCTTTCTATTCCTGGCCTGCACCGTGGGCGCGCAGTCGTTTCGCGTCAGCAACCTGCTCGTGGAAGGACTGGCCGATCCTTCCGGCATCGATATTGCCCGGCCCCGCTTCAGCTGGCAGGGCAGCGGCGGCGCCGATGATGCGATCCAGGAAGCCTACGAGGTTTTGGTGGCAAGCAGCCGCGCCTTGCTCGACCAGGGCAAGGGCGATGTCTGGAACTCTGGACGGATCGCAAACAGCCAATCGGTTTTTGTTCCGTACAACGGAAAAGCCCTCAAAAGCAGGAGCTCGTACTTCTGGAAAGTCCGGATTTGGAATAATAAGAACCAGGCTTCGGAAAGTGCCACTGCCCGGTTCTCGACCGGTATGTTCTCCGAGGTGGAATGGAAAGCGCAATGGATCGGTCTGAACCGTTCCTTTCCCTGGGATTCCGTAACGAAATTCGCCCGGCTCTCGGCACGTTATCATCGCAAGGAATTCGCCAGCAACAAGGCCGTCCGCAGGGCAGTGGCCTACGTGTCGGGACAGGGTCTTTATGAATTCTACCTCAATGGAACGCGCATTGGCAACC
>CBHWDR010000277.1:0-5048 GCA_966112575.1 uncultured Chitinophagales bacterium | reverse complement strand
CCCGAAAGCACAGAGCTTCCTGCTCATTCAGCAGCAGTGGGCCCATGAGCGGGTGATCTACGAACGCCTGAGCACGGCCCTACAGGGCAAGCCGGTGGCGGCCCAGCGCAGCCTCTTTCCTGCCACGATCGACCTGGCACCCGCCGACGCGGTGCTCTTGCAGGAACTTCTTCCCGACCTCCTGCAGATGGGCTATTCCATCGAGCCTTTCGGCAAACAATCCTTCGTGATCCAGGGAACGCCGGCGGATGTACCCACCGGCAATGAGAAAGCCGCCCTCGAACGCATCCTCGAACAATACAAGCACTTCTCAGATGCCCTGAAGCTCTCGCGCCGCGAGCTCCTCCTCCGCACCGTAGCCGGCCAGCAATCGGTGAAGGCGGGCACCCTCCTCTCGGAAAAAGAAATGCAGTCCCTCATCAGCGACCTGTTTTCCTGCACCCAGCCCAATTCATCGCCGAACGGCAAGCCCACCTACCTCGAGTTCAGCAAGGAGGCGGTGGAGAAGATGTTTCTAAAATGAGGGAATGAGAGAGGAACGCAGATTATTAAGATGGTGATGATTTCGCTGATTATTTTCTTTTCTGTTTATGGAAGCAAAACATGTTTCCGTATCCATGTATAGCCTTGACAGAAACATAGTTTTGTCAAAACGACTCCCCGACCAAAGCATCATATTGATCATGACCATCATGACCATCAGCGTTCCTGTATTCTATCTGTGTTAATCCGTTTTATTCAACTTTATCAGCGTTCCCTCTCTCACTTCGATCTCCAAAGCCGGAAGCGCAGGATGGCTTGGAGCGACTGGTTCTTCTCTTCCTTCAGCTCGCCGGAAGGCGTGGTGTAGCGGATGAAGGGCTGCACGTCCCAGGCATAGCGGAGGCCAAGGGAGAAGCGGCGCCATTCGTAATCCGTTTGCAGGAGTAGGTGGACCTGGGTCTTGTAGAGGAAGGAGTCGGTGAAATGCCTGATGGGCACGATCTCGCGGGTAACACTCTTCGCCTGCGTCTGCAGGTTGGTGCGCTGTACCACGCGTTCAGTAATCGCGCCATGGAAGACGCTGTACATGCCACCCAGGCCCACCGACCAGTTGGGCTTCACATAATAATTGAAGGTCAGCGGCACCTGGTGGTAATAGGTTTTCATCAGCCTGGAACTGGTTTCCGTCAGGCTGTTCAGTGCCGTATCATAGGTGGTTTTCCGGCTGAAGGCAAATTCCTTAACCGACTGTGCGGCGCCGTAGCGGAACTCGCCCATGAGGAAGAACTTCCCGCGTTGCGCTTTCACCCAAACCGAAGGGATATAGTCCGACAGGGAACTCTTGCGGCCATAGTAGCTGTAGGGAACGGTCTTCTGATCGCTGACCGGAATGCCCTGCTGCAGCCCGAGGCCTGCCGAGAAAACGATCTTGCGGGTGGACGCGGTTTTTTTCTTCGCAGGTGAGCTGGACGTGGAGTCGGCTGCCTTGCTGCTGTCGGAGCCCGATGTCGCTTGCTTTTTCGCTGCAACCGTATCCATGGATTTTACGGTGCCGGTGCCCGCTGCGGGAACCGGTGAAGCGGGATCACTGGGCACAGTTGTTCCGCTCGTCTTAGCTACAGAGGACGGGTTATTGGCACCCGGGGTGGATGCACCTGCCTGCCCGGTTTTGCCGCTGTTTGTACGCGCTGCGCTCCGTCCGGCAAGGGCACGTTGACCGGCAGTGGGTACACTGGCTTTCGCCTTCCCTGCCTGCGTCGACCCGGTTGAACCGGTGGCGGATGAACGGGCCATGGACTGATCACGCTGGTCTGTTGAACGGGCTCCGGGCTCGCTGTTGGCGCCTCCGGCTGTCGATGGGATTCCTTGTGTGGCAGTTCGATCATCCGGGATGGACGAAGCATGCCCTCGCTCGTTGCGGCTGTTCGGTTGTATCGGAGCACCCCTCTGCTCCCGCTCCTCCACCTTAACCTCAGCCTCAGCCTCAGCCTCTGCCTTAGCCTCAACCTCAGCCTCAGCCTTCTCGCCCCATGTGGACGGCGGGTAGAAGTAAAGCCCGGCCGCGAGGCCGAGCAGGAGCAGCAGTGCGCCCCAGGGAAGACAGGAACGCAGCACGAGGAAGGGCGGCGTGCGACGGCCACCGTCTTCTTCATCGAGGAGCTTCTTCATCTTCTTCCACGAAGCCTCGGCATCGGGAAGCGGAAGGTCCTGGAAGGGCTCTTCCCCTGATGTATTTATTTTTTTCTCACTCATGAGATCTTGACTTCTTTTTTGGTGATGCGGTCCTGGAGGCTCTTGCGAGCTGCATTGAGGTGCCACTTGCTGGTACCCTCGCTGATGCCCATCAGCTCACCGATCTCGCGATGTGTATATCCTTCGATCACATACAGGTTGAATACGCCTTGCGTGGCGGGGGGCAGCAGTCGCACCAGGGCAAGCAGTTCCGCCGCATTCATCTGCTGCACGACCGAAGGCGGGAAGTTCACTTCCTCGGCCAGCTCAAGCTCGAGGTGCGGCCCCCGCTTTTTCTGGGCCTTGATGTAGTCGAGACAGGAATTGACCACCACGGTGCGCATCCAGGTGTAGAGCGCGCCCTGGGCTGGATCGTAGCGCCCGATGTGCTTGAAGATCTTCAGGAAACCATTGTTCAGCACCTCCACCGCATCTTCTTCCCGCTTCGTATACCGCATGCAGATCGCCATCAGGGCCCGGTAGTAGTTCTTGTACAACTGCTCCTGGGCTCTGCGGTCGCCGTCTTTACAACCGGCAATGAGGCTGCTGATATCGTTCGCTTCAGGCAATAGGCAGGTCGGTTTGGTTTCGTTCGTTTACTAGTTGGTACGGCGCACACGGAAGGTTCCCGAGAAGGTATGCGTCGTCGTCGAATCAACGAACGATCCGCTGAACGAGCCTTCATAGAAACTGTTTACCGTCGGTGCGAAGGTGGTGATCACTACCTGGCTGTTGGGTGAGATCGCCGGCTGACTGTATTGGTTGATATTGAGAAAACTGAATCCAAAGCTGCCGGTTGTATTCGCACCGGGACCCGCCGCCATCACGAAGCGCTGGCTGGTGCCCATGCGCATGGCCGAGAGGGCGAAGGTATTGGAGGGCTGCGTGCCCTGCGGGGTCTGGTAACCCATCACCGAATCACCGGCAGAAGGCAGGAGCGCATAGTTCGTTCCATCAAGGGTGTAATTCACAAATTCGACCGTGGAAGTACCGCAGGCGGTGATATTCCCGACGTTGGTGACCGGAGTCACCAGGGTGAAGGAATCCGTTGGTCCCTGCTGCATGCCCAGCGTATCGAGGCCCGCCACCCGCACCCGGCCGGGCTGGCCGCAATAGGTGAAGTTCGTCGTGAATTCGCCATTGGCGTTCGTGCGGGCGAAGTGCACCTGGTAGCCCAGCGTTACGATCGCATAGCCACTCGCCAGCGGGGCGGCTGCACAATTCAATACCCGTCCGCGCACCGTAACCATGCCGGTGGCGGGGTTGGGTACCGTAATGATGCCGAGGTTCGAGGCCGTGGCAAAAGGCGCAACCGACTGGGTGTAGAGCACATTATTGCAGGAACCGCCCAGGACCGCAAGGGTCAGGACCTCATTGGCCGGTACCAGTCCGCTGACGCGGCCCAGCGTATCGGTATAACCGTAGGTGGAATAATTGTTCACCGACCGGGTGAGGCGCACCAGTGCATGCACCAGGGGCTGGCCGTCGGCATTTTTCAGGGTCATGCCCAGCTGCACGGCGGGGATACCGATATCGTAGTTCCAGAAAGAGAAATGGCTGACGGCGCCTACGTAGCTGTTGCCCTGGCGCGTGCCCATGCCTTCTTCCTTCCAGATGCCGGTGTTCTCATCCACCGACCACATGGCGATCATCGAAGGGGCCGAAGCCTGCAGGGAAGCGGGGATCGGAAGCGTGAGCGTGGACCGCGCACCCTGCTTGATCTGCAGCTTGTCGCCGGAGGCGCTCTGCAACTCCACCGCAACCATACCATAGGAAGCGAGGGTCACGCGCTGCCCGTTTCGGTCGTCGGCCATCAGCGAGCCCGGGACCGTCTGCGCGATCTCGGCAGCAGAAGGATCGATGTAGGATGCGAAGACATTCATCGTGCCGGTAAAGGCGGCGCCCGAAGCGGCAAGGACAATGCTGTTGGCAGGGAAGGTGATCTTCATCCCGGTAACCGTGCTCACCTCGCCGCCGGCAGTGGCATTGACCGTGCCGGCCAGGGTTTTGCGGATCAGGCGCACCACCACCTGGTTGGTGGCCTCTGTGGCGGAAAAAACGCGGTAGCCGGTAAAATAACCGGTGCGCTCCACTCTCACGAGCGACTGCTTTTTATCCAGGGCGGCATTGTTGATGCGGAAATAGCCGATGCTGCTGGTCGTTGCCGAGGCATTCCCCACACGTACCAGGGCGCCTGCCAGGGGCTGGCCGTTCTCGTCGAGCACCGTCCCGGTGAGGTTGGCCGTCAGCGGCTCGGGAACCACCGGCGTGGGATCGGGCGCTCCTACATAGCTCAGGTCGCGGTTGCAGGCGACGAAGAGCAGCAGCAGGGGCAGGAAACGAAACAGGCGGAGCATAAGCGGCGTTTTGGTTCATCTACGACCGGTGAAGGCCCAGGGTTGGGAAGATAGGCGCAAAAGGCCCGGAAAACAACAAAGGCAGCCCGGAGGCTGCCCTGTTGCTTGATCTTATCCTTGTACTTACCACATTTTCCGGATCCGGAAGCTGCCGTTGGTGATCGTATGGGTGACGTTGGAGGCATCTTTGAAAGAGCCCGAGAACGTACCCTGGTAGAACTGCCCGATCGCCGTGGGCCAGCTGGTGTACACGATGTTGAAGGGCGCGAGCACCGTGTTCTGGTTCATATTGCCCACCGAGATATTGATGACCGGGAAGGTTCCGGCCGCATTGGCGTTGCTGGTGAGGTAGACTGAAGAGTTGGTGGTGGTAGACATGCTGCCGCCGCCGATATAGGCCGTTGCCACCGTGCCCTGCACAGAGCTGCTGGCCATCAGCGAGTCTCCGGCTGCTGAAGTATAACCCTGTGCGGTACC
>CBHWDR010000276.1:0-5077 GCA_966112575.1 uncultured Chitinophagales bacterium | reverse complement strand
TGCCCGAGTTCTCTTACGGCGCCTTCACCTATGCCGCGCCTTTCGTGATCCTCAACCAGCCTTTCCCCGCGCTGAAAGCGATTTCCTATGTGCGTGATTCGGCTACCGGACTGGTGATCGTGAACGGACAAACCGGCTACCCGCTGACCACCGGACCGCTGAAGAATTTCGGTCGCACCCTGCCCAAGCACATCCTCGGATGGGGCACCCGTGTTGCCTGGAAAGACATACAGCTGACCACCAACTGGGAATATCGCGGCGGCAACGTGATCTACTCCGACCTGGGTCGCCAGATGACCTTCACCGGATCGGGCAGGTGGACCGAGAACCGCGCGCCGCATATCTTCCCGAATTCGGGTATCCTGAATACCACGACCGGTAAGGTAGAGCCGAACACGACCGTGATGACCCGCGAGGCCGAGTACGGACTCTGGGTAGATGCCTACCGCCTGATCGCCGAGAACTTCGTGACCCCGGGGTGGTTCATCAAAATGCGGGATATCAACCTGCAGTATTCCTTCCCGCGCAACCTCGTGGCGAAGACCCGCGTCTTTTCCGATGCCAGCATTTCACTTTATGGCCGGAACCTGATCACGATCATCGACAAGGCCAATGACTTTACGGATCCCGAGTTCAGCTTTACCACCGGCAACGGCCAGGGTGTGAACACCACTACCCAGACGCCGCCTGTTCGCCAGTATGGCATCAACCTGAACCTCAATTTCAAATAACCCAGAAAACGGACAATATGAAATTCAGAAACCTCCTATATCTCGCAGCGATCATGCTCGTCATGGGCGGCTGTAAAAAAAGCTGGTTGGATGTGAACACCAACCCCAACCAGCTGCCGAGCTCGACGCCCAATTTCGTGTTCTCCTCGGGACTGGCACGGACGGCAGCCTTCCTCACGCCCAATGAAACCGGTTCGTACTGGTCGGGCGCCTGGACGCAGTCGAACACCTATATCATCGACAACGCCCGCTTCTCATACCAGTTCAACAACACGAACTTCAACATTTGGGATACCTGGTATGATATCGCCGAAGACTTCCAGTACGTGATCAACAATGCGGATGCCCAGGGACAGGCCTTCTTCAAAGGACCTGCCCGCGTGATGAAGTCCTACATCTTCCAGATGATCGTGGATACCTACGGTGATGCTCCCTACACGGAGGCGTTCAAGGGTGTGGCCAATATCGGACCCAAGTTCGACAATGCACAGGCCATCTACGAAGATCTGATCAAGCAACTGGATACGGCCGTGACCGAGCTGCGGGCCAATGCTTTTGCACCGGCCTTCACGTCTTCGGATATTACGTTCAATGGCAACCGCACCCGCTGGGTCCAGTTTGCCAACAGCCTGAAGATGCGGATCCTCATCCGCCAGAGCCGTATCACCGGCCGGGATACCTATATCATCACCGAGGTGAACAAGGCCGCTGCCACTACCGAAGGCTTCCTGCCTTCCGGTGTGGATGTAACGGTGAACCCCGGTTATGTGGCTTCCGCAGGCAAGCAGAACCCCTTCTATGAGAACTGGGGCTATAATGCCGCCGGTGCGATCCAGGCCCTGGCCCGTTTCCCGCGCCCGACGACCTTCCTGTTCAACACGCTCATCGCTACGGATGATACCTTCCGCCTCAAGCGCCTGGCATCTCCGAAGGGCGGCTACGATACGGCCCGTTTCGTGCCGCTGGCCAATTATGCCGGTGTGCCTTACGGCGCTTCTTCGGGCTACCTCTCGCAGAGCACTTCCTATCTCGGGCCCTCGGCCATCGTGAAAGGCGAGTTTGCCCGCCCGATGTACCTGATGCTCGCTGCCGAGAGCTACTTCCTGCTGGCCGAGGCCAAGCAGCGTTATGGCGCAGCCGTGACCCTGCCGCAGACCGCGCAGCAGTATTATGAGCAGGGCGTTCGTGAGTCGTTCCGGGTTACCGGCACTTCGGCTACGTACGACCCGATCTATGGCAACGTGGCGACCCGCCTGCTCACCAGCGGCAAGGACCTGGCCGACTGGAATGCTTCGCCCGATAAGCTGAAAGCGATCTGGATGCAGAAGTGGATCGCCCTGGTGAACTACTCCGGCCTTGAGGCCTGGGCCGAGTTCCGCCGCACCAACTTCCCGCCGATCCCGGCTTCGGCTTCGGCTCCGGCTGGTACCAAGCTCCCGGTTCGCCTGTTCTATCCCTCTACCGAAGTGGCTTCCAACGCCACCAACACACCCGTTCAGGGACCGAACACCATCTTCGACAACCGGATCTTTTGGGATGTAGATTAAGGCTCGTTTTTATAAGTACCAATTTGCAAGGTCCCCCGCAACAGCGGGGGACTTTTTTTGCGGCGAGGCGGCTTACCGTTCATCATAATTTTTTTTAGCGCGCCAACTAGGACTTGGGTTGCTTTGCTGCAGCGGCTAAATTTGGCAACCGCAAAACACAGGATCAACGTTTCATGAAAAAGTTCTTCGCCCTCCTCGCCCTCACCTGCACGCTCTATTCCGCTTCCGCTCAAACCGATCCACAGCTGCTGATGGACGACCTGCTGGCTTCTTTCGAGAATGCCACGCTTCCTTCGGTGCCCACTTTCAAGGTTAAGGACCAGACCGTTGGCAGCCAGTACCTCTATGATTCCTGGGTGCCGGGATCGGTCACCGCAGTGGACGGCAAGACCTATTCGGACGGCTACCTGTTCAACTTCAATAAAATGACCCAGCACGTTTATGTGCGGCTGAAGGATGCGCCCCAGGCTTTCCTGATCAGTAAATCCATGGTCCGTTCCGTTGCGTTCAACGATGGCCTGCGCAAGACCCAGTTCGAGAAAGTGCCCGCCCTCGATTCGAACCTGCTCTACCAGGTGCTGGCGAAGGGCAGCCGGCACCGCCTGTACAGCTACACCACCACCAGGTTCACCGCATCGAATTATTTCACCAATGGCGTGAGCTCTTCGGGCAATATGTATGACGAGTACAAGGACGAATCGGTCTACTATGTGCAGTATGCCGATGGCCATACGAAGCAAATGCCCCTGAAGCGCAAATCGGTAAAAGCCATGTTCGAAGAAGAGAAGGAGAAGGTGGCCCAGTTCTTCAAGCAGAACGACAATGCCGAGCACCCGTTCGATGAGAAGTTCGTAGCGGAGCTGGTGAACAGTCTGTGAAGTTCGCCGGTTCGCGAGTTCGCGAGTTCGCGAGTTCCATAGTTTAAAAGTTCAATAGTTCAAAAGTTTGGGAGAGTCGCCTGTATGGCGACTCTTTTTTTTGAACCACCAAGGCACGAAGAGTTTGCGTAGTTCGCGAAGTTTGCGAGTTCGCGAGTTGGGTTCAAAAGTTCAAGGGTTCAAAAGTTCAAGAGTTGGGGCAAGGTTGGGTGATATAGGAATATTCCGAAAAGAATTACTTCCTCTGCGTTCTCCGCGCCTCTGCGCGAAAAAGAACTTACCAGCTTCCTCTCTTTTCAAAAGAGCAAGCGAAGCGCCGCTCCAACTCCCTACGAGCGAAGCAAGCAAGCTAAAGGATCCCCTCATCCGCAAAACTGAAATACCCGTCCTCGCTCACGATGAGGTGGTCGAGCACCTTGATGTCGAAGTGGCGGGCGGCTTCCCGGATCTTGTGGGTCAGCTCTTCGTCGGCCCGCGAGGGGCGGAGGGAGCCCGAGGGATGGTTGTGGCAGAGGATGAGGCTCACGGCATCTTCCTCGAGAGCTTTTTTGAGGATGATGCGCGGGTCGGCCACGGTGCCGGTGATGCCGCCTTCGGAGATGATCTGGAAGTGGTTGACCTTGTTGGCCCGGTTGAGGAAGAGCACCGCGAAGACCTCGTGGCGGTAGTCGCGCAGGAGGTGCTGGAGGTGGCCGGCCACATCGGAAGAGGAGGTGATGACCAGTTTCTCGCGGTAGGGAAGGGCCTGGCGGCGGCGCCCCAGCTCGAGGGCGGCCACGATGCTCACGGCCTTTGCCTCGCCGATGCCGGGGATGCGGGTCAGCTCACGGACGTTCAACTTGCTGAGGTCGTGGAGGTTATCCTTGGCCAAGTGGAGGATGTCGCGGGCCAGGTCGAGGGCCGTTTTCCGGCGGGTGCCGTGGTTGATGAGGATGGCGATGAGTTCGGAGTTGCTCAGGGCGGCGGGGCCCCGGTCACGTAGTTTTTCGCGGGGTTTTTCGTCATCCGACCAATGCTTAATCGGGTGTTTTTGCTCTTGTGGCGCGGCTTCCATGAATGTAGTTTTATGGTACCAATGATCCTTTAAAAGACCGATTCACCTAAAAAAACCAATCCTATGAGGAGAAATTCTACCCAGCCTATGGGCGCCCTGCACCCGGTGATCTTTTTCACCCTTGTCTATGGTATTTCCCTGGTGATGGCCATTTTCGTCTGCCGCACCGTTTACTACAGCATCAATGGGGAAGAGACCGCTTCTGTAGAGCAGAAGGGCGACTTCCAGAATGCCGGTCAGGTGACAGCTTCCTTAAAGTAAGCACCTTCCTCCATCGAATTCACGGGAAAAAAACGGGCGCCGTTCCGGATTTTTCCCTTTTTTATTCCCCTTGCGGGGAGCCGCATTCCGCTTCCGCAAAAACGCAGTTTTTAAAGAAGGTGCAGAAACCTATCTTCGCGGCTCATTCCCCCACCATGAATCCCTCAGCGAAAATTTTTGCAGGCACCGGATCGCAAAAACTGGCTGAAAAGATCTGTAAAGCCTATGGCTGCTCCATGGGCAAGATCAACATTCAGAAGTTCAGCGACGGTGAGATCCAGCCCATTTTTCTCGAAAGTGTCCGCGGCGATTTTGTTTTCCTGGTCCAGAGCACCTATCCACCGGCCGACAACCTCATGGAGCTCCTGCTCATGATCGATGCCGCCCGCCGGGCCTCGGCCAACAAGATCATCGTGGTGCTGCCCTATTATGGCTATGCCCGCCAGGACCGGAAGGACCGTCCCCGGGTGGCCATCGGCTCCAAGCTGGTTGCCAACATGCTGGTGGCTGCCGGCGCCGACCGCGTGATAACCATGGACTTACACGCCCCCCAGATCCAGGGATTCTTCGATATCCCCGTTGACCACCTCGATTCCTCGGCGGTTT
>CBHWDR010000275.1:0-5081 GCA_966112575.1 uncultured Chitinophagales bacterium | reverse complement strand
GAAGCCGAAAGTTACACGCAGATGAGCGGGGTTCAGACCGAAGGTACCAGTGATGCCGGTGGCGGCCTGAACGTCGGCTGGCAGGATACGGGGGATTGGATGGATTATAGCGTCAACATTCCGGCTGCCGGCAGCTACACGGTTTCCTTCCGCGTGGCAAGCATGTTCACCGGGCCGCAATTCCAGCTCCGGAACAGCGGCGGCACGGCACTCGCAACCCTTGCGGTTCCGAATACCGGCTCTTTCCAGACCTGGCAAACGATCACCGCAACAGTGACCCTGCCGGCAGGTTTGCAAACCCTGCGCATCTATACGACCAATGCGGCCGGTGGATGGAATATCAACTGGTGGATGATCGCGGGTGGAGCGGCACCGGTCAACCAGGCACCTACGGTTTCGGCAGGTACGGCACAAACCATCACCCTCCCAACATCGAGCGTTACTTTAAGCGGCTCAGCTTCGGATCCTGATGGTACCATTGTCAGCTATGCATGGACACGCCTGAGCGGCCCCAACACGCCGACCTTCGGTTCACCGGCTTCCGCACAGACCACGGTAAGTGGCCTGGTACAGGGATCCTATGTGTTCCGTTTGACCGCCACGGACAACAGCAATGCCTCGGCATATGCCGATGTGGCCGTGACCGTAAACCCGGCTCCGCCGGCAGGAGGTGGCGGCAGTACGGTTAGCCTCCATATTGAAGCGGAAAGCTTTAGTGCCATGCGGGGTATCCAACTGGAGTCGACCGCAGACGTTGGCGGAGGACAGAATGTAGGCTGGCAGGATGATGGAGACTGGATGGATTATGTAGTCAATATACCAACCGCAGGTTCCTATACGGTTTCCTTCCGTGTGGCCACAGAGAAGGTCGATCCGCAGTTTCAGCTTCGCAACAGCAGCGGAACGGCGCTTACTACGATGACGGTAGCACGTACGGGTTCGTTCCAGACCTGGCGAACCATCAGCGGCACGGTGACCCTCCCGGCCGGACAACAGACCCTGCGCATCTATACAACCCGCGCCAACGGCGGATGGAACATCAACTGGTGGGAGATCCGCACGCCGGGCACGACCACGGTCAACAGCAGCGTGGGTGTGGAACCAACGCAACTGGCAGAACCCCAGGCACTGAAACTCTATCCCAACCCGGTAGAAGACCAGGCCATGGTGCAGGTGGATAATGTGTTCACCGGCCGGATGCGGGTAGAAGTGCTGGCGCAGAATGGAGCCATGGTTCGCCAGTTCCAGCTGCAGAAGCCGAGCTCGGGACGCTTCCAGCAAACCCTGTCACTCGGTGGTCTTCCCCGCGGGCAGTACATCCTCCGCGTAGTGATGGCCGAAGGTGTGCAGTCGACAAAACTGATCAAACGATAAGAACGCAATCGTTCGAATAAAAAAGCCCCCGTCAGCCGACGGGGGCTTTTTGTATCCTTACGAATCTTCCTTAATATGCAGTTCAGATCGTTCTACGATGATGAAATTCAAAAAATGGCTGAAGGTCGGCCTGCTGCTGCTCCTCACGCTGATCGTGCTGGTGTACACGCGGATGCGGTCATTCGCCATCGGGCAGAGGGACGATTGTATGAAGATGTGGCCCAGGTTCCGTTCAACAAGGTCGGGCTCCTGCCCGGCACAGGAAAGTTCCTGGCCAGTGGAAAGATCAATCCCTATTATTCCTATCGCATCGATGCGGCGGAGCAGCTGCTGCGCGCGGGGAAGGTGCGCTTCCTCGTGATCAGCGGAGACAACAGCAGGGAAAATTATAACGAGCCTGAACTAATGCGCCAGGACCTCATTGCGCGGGGTATCGACTCTTCGGTGATCTATCTCGACTATGCCGGCTTCCGGACCTTTGATTCGATGATCCGCTTAAAAAAAGTATTCGGACAGATGCAGGTAACGGTGATCTCCCAGCCCTTACATAACGAACGGGCCCTGTATCTAGCCGCTCACCAGGGTATCGAGGCGATCGGCTTCAATGCCCGGGATCTGCCGGCTTCAAGAGGCTGGAAGGTGGCGCTTCGGGAGAAAGGCGCAAGAGTCAAAGTGTTCCTGGATCTTTGGTTCGGAGCGACACCCAAATTCCTTGGCGAGCCGATTGTCCTTCCCGGGTAAGATCACCCGTGCTATTTAGCTCGCTTTACGCTGCGGCTTCAGGCTTTCCTTCAACTTTTGCATAAGGTCTTCGGTAGCGCCGGTATGTACCACCTTCATGTGCTTGGACGAAACGGCCTTGCCCTTGGACTTGGCTTCGATCACCCGCAGCAATTTGCTGGAGAAGGTATCCGAGAACTGGTCGGGGGTGAAGGGCTTCGTTAGTTGCTGAATCAGGCTGGCGGCCATCTTCAGCTCATCGGGTTTGATAGTCGTTTCCGGAAGAACAAGGCCTTCCGTGCCGCGGATCTCTTCGGCGAAGCGGAGCCGGTGGAGCACCAGTACTTTGCCCATCGGCTTGATGAGGCAAACCCATTCGCGCTTGTGGTAAACGAGCGGACCGAGTGCAGCCTTGCCTTCTTTCTGAAGGGCATCACGCAGAAGGCAATAGGCGCGCACACCGGTTTTCTCCGGCTCCAGGTAATACGGTTTCTCATAGTAGACCGCGTCGATCTCCTTTTCAAAAACGAACTGCAGGATCTCGAGGTGATCGATTTTTTCCGGGGCGGCTTTCTGGAAGTCTTCTTCCTCGATCCGCACCATCCGTCCATTAAAGTCGTATGCTTTAACGATATCGGCCTCCTTCACTTCCTTGCCGGTCACCTCGTTCACTTTCCGGTAGCGGATGCGTGCCTCGTTGTTCCGGTCGAGCGTGACAAAGGAGAGCCCGCTTTCTTCCGAAGCGGTGTAGAGTCTGACCGGTATGTTCACCAGTCCAAATCCGATCGAGCCTTTCCATATAGAACGCATAACCAATTTTGGAGAAAGGTTCCAAACGCCATTCCGCAGAGCGTTTAGCCCCTTGGGAATCCGGCACCAGTTATGCACGGAGATATGCACATGCAAGAACGAGCGGACCCGTCCGGCGTGGTCGGCTTTTTGCCAAAACTCCGCCTATGCCCATTCAGAACAGCCGTTCTATATTATTTTTTATCCTGATGCTATTCTTGTTGGGGGCCTGCCGCGAATCTTCAAACTCGCGCATTTCCATCACCCGTACCCTAACGCCGCGCAACTTCGCTTCGGGCTCTGCGCTGGTGCGGTTGGGCGACTCGGTGCTGATCGCGGGCGACGATGCGCCTTTTCTGCTGATGCATGCTCTTGCCAATGGGGGCGCACGCCGGATCGCTGTGAGCGGCGCGGATACCACGCGGCTGCGCCTGGCGAAAAAGACGAAGCCCGACTGGGAAGGCGGAACGGAGGTCGTGCTCGAGGACGAGCGGCAGGTGCTTTTCTTTGGTTCGGGTTCCATTTCTCCCTGGCGCGATTCCCTCCTCATCATCCGGGAGAATTGGCAACAGCGCAAGATCCCGCTAACGAAACTTTACGACCAGTTCCGCCGCCTCCGTCCCGGCCAGCCCATCAACATTGAAGGCGCCGCTACGATGGGTACTGACCTGTTGCTCTTCGATCGAAGCGCCAACCGCATCTTCCGGCTTCCCCTGGTGCAACTGGAAGCGTTCATCGCCGGCGGCGGCAGGCAGGAGGTCAGCGGCTGGCGTACCGAGGCCTTGACCCTGCCGCAGTATGGCGGCCAGCAGGCAACGGTTTCCGGCGCCTGTATGCTGGATGCGCATACGATCCTGCTCAGTGCATCCATGGAAGTCGGGGCTACCGCCGTCGCAGATGGACGCGTGCTGGGCAGCTATCTCGCTTTCCTGCGCTGGAAGGGCAGGGAACCGATGCTCGATACCCTGCTGCTGCGCACTGTGAAGGGAACGATCCTGCCCGATAAGATCGAGTCCGTTGAATTGATCGGCCGCGAGAAAGACGGGCGGCTGCGGGTGCTGGCACTGGTAGATAATGACGATGGCCAGTCGCGGATGCACGAACTGCTGCTGCAACTCCCCAAATGAGGGATAAGCCTTGACCGGTGCGGGTTTGCCGCTTGTCATTTCATCGTCTTCTGCGCCCATTCATCCCCGAAATCAAGGCCTTGAACAAACCGTGCGGGGTGGCTTACGAAATGCTTCGTTTATTGGTGGATAAACCTGCGTCTATGTCTGCTTTCTGCTTCCAGCCCCAAGGGGCTGCGTTCCGCTCCATCCTGCTTGCTACCATTTGCCTGCTTGTTGTTATCTCCGGCTTCGGCCAGGGCCTGACAGCCCGGGGGCGGTTGATTGACGAAAAGGAGAAGCCGGTAGCTTTTGCCAACATAGCCCTGATCGGGGCCGACAGCAGCCGTCCGCTGGCCGTACGTCTTTCCGATTCTACGGGCGCCTTTGCGATCGAGCTTCCGGGCAGGGATCGCTATCACCTCCGGATCACGGCCATCGGCTTCGCGGCACTTAGAACAGAACACTTCAATCAGGATGTGGACCTGGGGACGATCCGCTTGCAAGCGGAGAGCAAAGCCCTGAACGACGTGACGATCACCGCGCTGCGGCCCACGATCGTGCAAAAGCCCGACCGCATGATCGTAAGCGTGGAAGGCACGGCCATGGCCGCCGGCAACAACGCCTTCTCCGTGCTGGCTAAATCACCCGGTGTTTTTATCGATCCCGAAGGCAATATCCAGCTCAACGGCAGGGCCGGGGTCACGATCATGATCGACGGAAGACCCACCTTCCTTTCGGCCCGCGACCTGCGAAACATGCTGGAAAGCATGTCGGCGGAAAATATAAAAAATATTGAGATCATTACAACGCCATCGGCTAAGTATGAAGCCGAAGGAACATCGGGCATCCTGAACATCAACCTGAAAAAGAATGTACGGCGCGGCGTGAATGGCAATGTGAATGCGAGCTATGTGTACAATTTCCGCAAGCAGCATGGCTTCAGCTACGGGACCAACATCAATTTCAAGGGCGGGCGCTGGAACTCCTCGCTTAACCTCGACGCTGCCAGGCGCGTTGGCGGGCGGGACGCCAGTTTTACCCGAATATTCTATGGCACAAATAAAGTGACCTATTTCGACCAGCAGGCAG
>CBHWDR010000274.1:0-5082 GCA_966112575.1 uncultured Chitinophagales bacterium | reverse complement strand
CACGTAGTGGGCGAAGTTCACCGCACTCGATTCGAAACCGTGGAGCAGAAGAGCCCGCCTGCCGCCGCCCGGGTTCCAGCGATGGCCGTGCACCGTTTCCTTTCCGAGGCGGAAGCTGAGCGCTTCGGCCTTATTATATATAGATGGAAAATCACGGATGTGCCGCGACTGGGGCGTTCAGAAGATCTCAAAGGCTTTTTTTGCAGCCCGATTACGGTAAACGGCCTCGAGCAGTTTCAGCTGGCTTCTCAGGTAAGTGAGGGCGATGCGCTGGGCAAGACGCATGAGCGGTAGTTCGATGTTTGATGTTCGAGGTTCGAAGTTAAGTTCGAACTTCGGAACAAGAATGGGAAGCATGGACATTGTCATTATCGGCACGGGAAATACGGCAACGGTGCTGGGCCGCAAGCTCCGGGGAGCTGGACATCGGATCGTGCAGGTATATGGGCGCGACTCGCAGGCGGCAAGCGCCCTGGCTTATGAGCTCGATACCGAGTCGACCAATTATTTCAACGTAGTGAACCGGGAAGCCGATCTCTACCTGCTGGCCGTTTCCGACAGTGCGATCCGGGAAGTGGCCGGGGAGCTGCGGCTCCAGGACCGGCTCCTGGTGCATACTGCGGCATCCGTGAGCCGCGAGGTGCTGCGCGGGCAAGCCGGGCGGTACGGCGTGTTCTATCCCGTGCAGAGCCTGCGCCGCGAAACGGGACGGGCGCCCGAGGTGCCGGTCATTATTGACGCAGGCGATCCCGTTACCCTGCGGCAACTGGAAGTACTGGCCTACTCGATCTCCGACCGGGTGGTGACTGCCGGTGATGAGGAACGAAGGAAGCTGCATCTGGCGGCGGTGGTGGTCAATAATTTCGTCAACCACCTTTATGCGCTTGCCGATACCTATTGCAGGTCGGAGGGCGTGGATTTCCAGCTCCTCCTTCCGCTGATCCGGGAAACAGCTGCACGATTGCAGGACCTTCCGCCCGGACAGTCGCAGACAGGGCCCGCTATCCGGGGTGACCAGCAGACGGTTGAAGCACATCTGCGCCTGCTGGATGCGCATCCGCAGCTTCGGCGCATCTACGGACTGATGACGGAAAGCATCCGGGCTGGCAGCTGAGTTTGCGCAAAACGAAAAAAAACGGGATCAACCGCCTTTCCGGAGTTAGTTTTGCACCCTTCCGGCCACAGAGGGTGGCTGAAAATGATGACCATGTACACGATCAAAATCAATTTCGAACAATCGGGACTTCAGCCGGTGACCCTGGAGAACATTGAGCCCGGACAGAGCCTGCTGGAGGTTTGCCTGAAGAACGATATCGAGCTGCACCACAACTGTGGCGGCGTCTGTGCCTGTTCCACCTGCCATCTCTACGTGCAGAAAGGTGAAGCGGAGCTGGAGGAGCTGAGCGACCGGGAAGAGGATTTCATCGACCGGGCCGTCAGCCCGCGGCTCAATTCGCGGCTAGGTTGCCAGTGCCTGCTCATCGGCGACGGGGGCGAGGTGGAAGTTACGCTTCCCGATCAGACGCAGTTCCTCGGAGAGTAATTTGCAGATGTGCTGATTTGCCGGGATGCGGAACAAGGCTAATAGATTTATTTAATTCAATCGATAATAGGTTACGATGAATCAATTCGAACCACCGATCAACTGGGGTGATCATGAAGATATCGCGCTGAAGCTTTACGAGCGATTTGGCGACGAATTCAACGAAGGCAAGATCTACCGGGTCCGGTTTACCGACCTGCTCGAATGGGTGCTGCAGATCCCGGGTTTCGAAGGCAAGCGGGAAGAAAGCACGGAAGGCCACCTGGAGATGATCCAGAGCGCCTGGGTGTATGAGTGGAGAGACAGCCAGAAGTGATGAGTGATCAGTGATCAATGATCAGTGGGTCACAACTCTATAATCATCGTAATCGGCGATCATGAATGTACTCGAGCATTTTCAGAAAGTTTCCACCTTCGTTTTTGATGTTGACGGGGTGCTCACCGACGGCAGCGTGCTGCTGCTCGAGAATGGGCTGCAGGCGCGGAAGATGAACGTGAAGGATGGCCTGGCCTTACAGATGGCTCTGCAGAACGGCTATGATGTCGTGATCATTTCAGGAGGCTCATCCGAACCAGTTATCCATCGCTTGCAGTATCTTGGCCTGACCGAAGTGAATCTCGGGGTGAAGGACAAATCCAAATTTCTCGAAGGCTATATCGCACGTACCGGCAAGTTGTGGGACGAGCTCCTGTTCATGGGCGATGATCTTCCCGACGTGCCCGTTCTGGAGCGTTGCGGCATGCCCTGCTGCCCCGCCGATGCGGTGGCGGAAGTGAAGAAGGTGAGCAAGTACATCTCCCCGGTTGCGGGCGGCTCCGGCTGTGTGCGCGATGTGATCGAGAAAGTGCTTCGGCTCAACGACCATTGGTCCTACCACCCCGAGGTGACGTCGCGATAACACCCGTTCATGAATCCCATTCTTTCCTTTCTACGTCTGGTGCGCTGGCCCAACCTGGTGTTCATCCTGCTCACGCAGCTGTTGTATTATTTCTGTGTTTACCAGCCGCTCTTTGGCAGTACCCACCAGGCCACCCTGGCCTGGCTACTGGCGGCTTCCATTCTCCTTGCAGCCGCCGGTTATATCATCAATGACTATTTCGATCTGAACATCGACCAGATCAACAAGCCCGGTAAGAACGAGTTTGCCCGCCACCTGAGAAGACGCTGGGCCATCATCTGGCATTTCAGCTTTTCACTGGCCGGGATCCTGGCCACGTTCATTGCCGTGGGACTGGATAAATGGTACCTGATCCTTGCGAACCTGGGCTGCGTGCTGCTGCTCTGGTTTTATTCCACTTCCTTCAAGCGGCAGCTGCTGATCGGTAACGTGGTCATCTCCCTGCTGACCGCCTGGACCGTGCTCATACTTTTTTTCGCTTTCACCCAGCCCCGGCAGGCGCTCATGGGCGGCGACCCGAACGTGGTGAAGCTGTTCCGCATTTCCTTCCTTTATGCAGCTTTTGCCTTTATCGCCTCCCTAATCCGCGAGGCCGTGAAGGATATGGAGGACATGATCTGCGATGCGCAATATGGATGCAAGACCCTGCCTATCGTTGCCGGCGTGCGTACCACCAAGATCTATGTACTCATCTGGATCGTGGTGCTGGTGGCTGCGTTGGTGATCCTGCAGCTCTACGTGCTCCAGTTCGGCTGGTGGCTGGCCGTGGCCTATAGCGTGGCCTTCGTGATCCTGCCGCTCTTCCTGCTCTTTCAGCGCACCCGCAAAGCCACGTCCGTTGCCGAATTCGCAGCCCTGAGCCGGCTCTGCAAGCTGGTGATGGGCACCGGCATCATTTCCATGATCTTTTTCCTGATCTATTCGCATACCAATGGCTGATATCATCCTTGCTTCCCAATCACCGCGTCGGAAACAACTCCTGGAATGGGCGGAGGTAGACTTCGAGATCCTCATCATTCCTACCAACGAATCCTATCCGCCGGGGCTGGAGCCCATGGACGTAGCCGTGCATATCGCCCGGCAGAAAGCGGAGGCCGTCAGTGAACATCCCGAAGGGAAAACGGTGATCGCCGCCGATACCATCGTGGTGCTTGGAGCCGATATCATTGGCAAGCCCAGGGACCGGGATGACGCGATCCGCACGTTGGAACGACTCAGCGGCGCACAGCACGAAGTGATCACGGGGGTGGTGATCCGGAAGGGGGCAAGGGAGCTCGCTTTTGCCGACCGCACGCAGGTCGACTTCCATCCGCTGACGAGAGCGCAGATCGAATTCTATGTCGACAAGTACCAGCCTTACGACAAAGCCGGAGCCTATGCGATCCAGGAATGGATCGGCGTGGTGGGCATCAAAGGTGTCCAGGGTGATTTTTACAACGTGATGGGGCTGCCCGTGAGCCGCGTCATCCAGGCGCTGGCGGAAATTTCTCCCCGCTAGCCGGTGTTTTCCCCCGGGAACGGGTACCGGGCCGTTCTAGCTTCGGTGGCAGAACCATGAGTTATGTTACCGCAGGCCTCCCTTTTCTCCACAACGATGACCGAAAAGCTGCTTCAGTACCTCTGGCAGCACCAGTACTTCACGGCCAGCGGCCTGCGGACCACCGATGGCGAGCCCATTGAGGTGGTGCAGCCCGGCAGACTGAATGTGCACCAGGGTCCCGATTTCCTGGATGCCCAGGTGCGGATCGGCAGCGTGTTGCTGGTTGGCTCGGTGGAACTGCACCTGCGGGCCAGCCAGTGGCTCGAACATGGCCATCAGCACGATGGGAATTACGCCAATGTCATCCTGCATGTGGTGCTGGAAGAGGATGCCGTTCTCGACCGCCGCTTCCCCGTGCTGGAGCTGAGCAGCCGGATCCCGAGGGTGCTGCTCGACCGATATGCTTCACTCATGGCTTCCCCATCCTTTATTCCCTGCGGCGCTGCCGTGGCACAGGTGCCGGCCCTTACCTGGTCCGCATGGAAAGACCGGCTGGCCGTGGAGCGGCTGACGCGGAAAAGCGAAATGGTGTTCGGCATGCTGGAACAAAACCGGTATCACTGGGAAGAGACCTTCTGGTGGCTGCTGGCAAGGGGCTTTGGTGCGCAGGTGAATGCCGATGCGTTCGAAGCCGTGGCACGCTCCCTGCCCCTGAACCTGGTCGGGCGGCACAAGCACCAGCTCCTGCACCTGGAGGCCATGCTGCTGGGACAGGCCCGGTTGCTGGGGGCGCAGTATGAGGACGAGTATGCCCGCCTCCTGTACCGGGAGTATGCTTTCCTGAAGAAGAAATTCGGCCTGCAGCCGATCGAGATACCGGTACACTACCTGCGGATGCGGCCGGGAAATTTCCCTACGGTGCGGCTGGCGCAGCTGGCGGCGGTACTGCAAGGCGAAGGGCAGCTGTTTGGAAAGATCCTGCAGACGGAGCGGCTTGAGGATCTGCGGGCCCTGTTCCTGGTGACAGCCAACGATTACTGGCATTACCGTTATCTCTTTGATGAGCCTTCGGCCTTCCGGAAGAAAGCGGTGGGCCGGGATATGGCCGATAAACTGATCATCAACACTGTGGTGCCGATGGTCTTCGCTTATGGCCTGCA
>CBHWDR010000273.1:0-5086 GCA_966112575.1 uncultured Chitinophagales bacterium | reverse complement strand
ATTCAGTTTTTAGTAGGAATGAAATCTAGAAGTATAATTTCTATGCCAGAACCCGGCAGAGGATACCCCAAATTTTCCGCAAATGTAACGGGAATCGTCAATTTACCAAATGTGTTTCGACGAGCCTGGCGGCGGGAGAAAACGGTCTTTGCCGTGCCGTATTGTTTTGGGATATTTGACCCGATGCTCGAAGCACGGAATATTTATAAGAAATACGGAGCGGTTGAAGTGTTGAAAGGCGTTGGTATCGACATCCAGCAGGGGGAGATCGTCAGCATCGTGGGGCCTTCCGGCTCGGGGAAGTCCACCCTCCTCCACATCCTGGGCACCCTCGACGAGGCCGACTCCGGCGACGTCCACATTTCCGGCGTCCACATCGAAAGCCGGCCACCCATCGACGTCCGGCCCGCGCCCTGGTGGAAGCGGCTCGTGCACCTCCTCGTTGATGCCCTGGCTTACGGGCTCCTTTCCTCCGCCCTCTATTATGCTTACGCCGGTGAAGTGGTCTCCACGAATAACCTCTTCACCCTGCCTGCGCTCCTGATCAGCTTTGGCGTATTCCTGGCCTACTACACCCTCCTGGAGGGTCTTTATGGCCGGACCCTGGGCAAGCTCCTTACCGGTTCCCGCGTGATGGAGCTGGCTGATTATTCGAAACCCCGGTTGCTCACCGCGCTGTTCCGGACGCTCGCCCGCCTCATCCCCTTCGAAGCTTGTTCCTTTCTTTCGGCCCGACCGGTGGGCTGGCATGATGCCTTGGGGAATGCCTTTGTCACCGACAGCAGGCTACCCTGGCAAAAGCGCCGTTCCCTCTCGGCCGATGCGCTTTCGCGCTTCCGCAACGAGAAGATCGGCTTCGTCTTCCAGTTTCACCACCTCCTGCCCGAGTTCACGGCCCTCGAGAACGTCTGCATCGCCGGCTGGATCAACAATAAGAATAAAGCGGAGGTGCGCAAGCGGGCCGAGCATCTGCTCCGCGTACTCGGGCTGGAGCACCGGATCGACAACAAGCCTGCGCAGCTCTCCGGCGGCGAGGCCCAGCGGGTAGCCGTGGCCCGGGCGCTGATCAACCAGCCCCTCGTGGTTTTCGCCGATGAGCCAACCGGAAACCTCGATACCCAGAACGCCCGCGAGCTCCACCAGCTCTTCTTCGACCTGCGCAAGGAATTCAGTCAGACCTTCCTCATCGTTACCCACAACGAAGAACTTGCCCGCCTGAGCGATCGTATGCTGACCATGAAAGACGGAAAGATCGTTAGCGGTTAACCGTTGACCGTTGACCGTTGACCGTCGACCGTTCTTAAACCCGGGGCTTCCAGGGAATTTCTTCGGCGCCGAGCTTCATGCCTGCATAACGCGCCAGGGTGAAGAGGTAATCGGAAAGGCGGTTGAGGTACTGGATCACTTTTTCATCCACGTGAAGCTCGTGCTGCCGCATGGCCACTGCCAGGCGCTCAGCACGGCGGCAGACGCAACGGGCAATGTGCAGGGAGGATACCGCCAAATGGCCGCCGGGAAGGATGAAGTTCTTCATCTCGGGAAGGGCTTCGGTCATGAAGTCGATCCGCTCCTCGAGGAAACGGATGTCCGTATCATGGAGGTCGGGAAGCTTCATCTTCGTTTCCTTTTCCATATCGGTAGCGAGTACCGACCCGATGGTGAAGAGGCGGTCCTGCACTTCCTTCAGCTCCCCGCGCAGGGCTTCATCAGCCAGCTGGTCGTTGACCATGCCGATCCAGGAATTGAGTTCATCCACGGTGCCGTAGGTCTCGATACGAATGTCCGACTTGGAAACCTTGGTGCCGCCGATCAGTGAGGTCTTCCCCCCGTCACCGGTCTTTGTATATATTTTGAAGGACATGACACGAATTTTTGCGAATTACACGAATTTTAATGGAACGTCATTTAAAGGGCGAAACAAATCCCCGGGTTAAAAGGATCTTTCCGCACATAAGACAGACGAAGGAGCAAATAGTTTTGAATTTCACCGGTTTCATGCAAGTCCGAAATGGTTCGCCAGCGTTAAAGCCTGTCTCACCTCAAGAATTCGTGTCATTCGTCTTAATTCGTGTAATCACCCCGCCGTACTGATCACCGCATTCTTCTTATCGGATTCGATCACTCCGTCGCGGAGGCGAACCACCCGGTGGGCATATTTGGCGATGTCTTCTTCGTGGGTCACGAGGATGACCGTATTGCCCGAATTGTGGATGTTGCCGAAGATCTCCATGATCTCGTAGGAGGTTTTGGTATCCAGGTTGCCGGTCGGTTCATCGGCAAGGATGATGGACGGATCGTTCACCAGTGCCCTCGCAATGGCTACCCGCTGGTTCTGGCCCCCACTCATCTCGTTGGGCTTGTGATGGCTACGGTCGGAGAGGTGCACTTTCTCCAGCACGGCCATGGCTTTTTCGAGGCGCTGCTTCTTCGGAACGCCTGCATAAACCAGGGGCAGGGCCACGTTCTCCAGGGCGGATAGGCGGGGGAGGAGGTTGAATTGCTGGAAGACAAAACCGATCTCCTTATTGCGCACGGCGGCGAGGTCGTTGTCGGGCATCCTGCTCACATCCTTGTTGTTGAGCACATACTGCCCCGAGGTGGGCGTATCCAGGCAGCCGAGGATGTTCATGAGCGTACTCTTGCCCGATCCGGAAGGCCCCATGAGCGCCACGTATTCGTTGCGCTGGATATCGAGTGAAATACCTTTCAGTACTTCAATGACCTGCTTGCCCAGGTAGTAGTTCTTCTTGATGTTGTCGAGGTGGATGATGCCTTGCATTCGAGCTTATTCGGTTTTCTTGATCATCTTGGGAACGAGGAAATAGCTGCCGTCGGTATTCGGGGCATTGGCCAGGGCGTCTTCCTTGCTGAGCATGCCGCCCGGCAGGTCTTCACGGAGCACGCTCGTGGCGCGGCTCATGTGCATCAGCGGCGTGACGCCCCCGGTGTCCAGCTCCTGCAACCGGGCCACGAAGCCGATCATCCGCTCAAGGTCCGAACGCAGGGTTTCGCGTTCGTCCTCCGCGATGTCGAGCATCGACAGCCGCGCGAGCTTGTCCATCAGTTCATTCGTGACCTGCATGCTTCAAAGATAGGCATTCCGGTTTCCCCCTTTCGAGGTAGGAACAATCAAAATTTCCGTTGTACGTTTGAGCTTCAACCAAACGACCCTGTCAATGAAAAAGTACCCGATCCTGTTTACCCTCCTCTTCTGTCTGGCCCTGACCTCTTTTGCCGGCGGCATCAGTTTCCTCGAAAACAAAGCCTGGAAAGACGTGCTGGCCCTGGCGAAAAAGCAGAACAAGCTGATTTTCCTCGATGCCTACGCCACCTGGTGCGGCCCCTGCAAATACCTGCAAAGCAATGTGTTCACCGACAGCAAAGTGGGTGATTTCTACAATAAGAACTTCATCAACGTCAAGATCGATATGGAAGCCGGTGAAGGCCCTTCGCTTTCCGAAGCCTTTGGTGTGACCTCTTACCCGACGCTGTTCTTCGTCAACGGCAATGGAGAGCTGGTGCACAAGGCCATCGGGTCCATGGAAGTGAGCGAGTTCCTGGAGCTGGGAACCGCCGCCCTTGATCCCGACAAACAGTATTTTACCATTAAGAAGAAGATCGGCTCGGGCATGCTCGATGCTGGCGTGATGGATGAGTGGATCCACACGGCGAATGCGATGGAAGACCCGGACGTGCAGGCGCAGATCGCGCTCTATCTCTCCAAGAACCCGGCTTCGCTGATCGAAGGCACCACGGCCGAGATCGTGATGCACCATGCTGAATTGCTTACCCGCTCGCAGCTCGACCAGGTCTGGAAGAACCGCGCATCGGTGATCCGCAACATCGAGATGGACGAAGCGGATTTCCATGCTTCGTTCCTGGAGAAGGTGATCACTTTCGCAACGAATGAAACGAAGAAGAAGGGAGAAATGGACTTCACCGCTTTTGGCAAGATCATCGGCGCCTATTACCCGGATAAAGTAGCTGTGGAAACCGCCAAAGCCCGGGTTCCCTTTTATATCGAGCAGGAGAAGAAGACCGAGGCCGTGAATGCCCTGGCTACCCTCCTGGCGCGGAAGGACCTGAGCGCGGTGGATATGGCCGGCGCCGTGGTGGAATGCACCAATGCGATCGTTGACCTGAAGCGCGGCAACGAGTTCGTTGCCAAGGTGCAGAACTTCACCTTAATGGCGAAGGAAAAAGACCAGGCCTATTTCAAGGACCTGGCCCTCCTGATGCTTTATTACCGGATGGAGAACAAGGCCAAAGTGGCCGAATGCAACAACCGCATCCAGGGCAGCGACAGCGCTCCCGAAAATGTGAAGGAGCTGGCCAAGAAGATGGTCGGCGGAGAAGATTAAGTAACCGGCGGCTGACCGTTGGCGGTTAACGGTTAACGGTCAGCCGCTTCTCCCATCTCCTTCCTATCTTCGCCGCCTTATGGCAAAAGAGATCGTTGTGAGCGGGATCCGGCCTACCGGCTTCCTGCATCTCGGGAACTATTTCGGTGCGATGCGCAACTATGTGCGCATGCAGGAGGAGTACCAGTGTTATTTCTTCGTAGCCGACTGGCATTCGCTGACCACGCACCCCGATACGAAGGAGCTGCGCAACAGCGTTTTCCGGGTCGTGGCCGAGAATATCGCCGCCGGGCTCGACCCCGAGAAGGTATGTCTCTATGCCCAGAGCGCCGTGCCCGAGATCGCCGAGCTCTATCTCTATCTCAACATGCTTTCCTATAAGGGTGAGCTCGAGAAGACCACCACCTTCAAGGACAAGGTGCGGCTGCAGCCGGAAAATGTGAATGCCGGCCTGCTGACCTACCCGGTGCTGATGGCGGCGGATATCATCATTCACCGGGCGCTCTACGTGCCGGTGGGCAAAGACCAGGAGCAGCACCTCGAGATGACGCGCACCTTTGCCAACCGGTTCAACCATCGCTACGGCGATCTTTTCCCCGAGCCGCAGGCCTTCAATTTCGGCGCAGAGCTGGTGAAAGTGCCTTCCCTTGATGGCGCCGGCAAGATGAGCAAGAGCGAGAACCAGTACGCCACGCTCTACCTGGCCGATGACGATGACCTGATCC
>CBHWDR010000272.1:0-5090 GCA_966112575.1 uncultured Chitinophagales bacterium | reverse complement strand
CCTTCGGCACGGCCCTTGCAAACCTGAACGCAGAATTGCAACAACTACTTCAAAAACTGGCAACAGCATGAGCTATGCGATCGGCTTCTCCCCCTGTCCGAATGACACCTTTATTTTTGATGCGCTGGTTCATGGCAAGATCGATACGGAAGGCCTTCGGTTCGAGCCGGTTCTGGAAGACATTCAAACACTCAACAACTGGGCGGCAGCGGGCAGGCTGGATATCACGAAGCTGAGCTTTCCCTCTTTCTTCCGGAACGAATCCATTTACGCACAGCTTCCCTCGGGAGCTGCCTTGGGCAAGGGCGTTGGCCCCCTGCTTATTGCAAGGACGATGGTTAATGTACCCGACATTGCCCATTGCCGCATCGCCATCCCCGGCGAGCTGACCACTGCCAACTTCCTCCTCTCCTTTGCTTTTCCGGAAGCGAAGAACAAAGAATCCTTCCTTTTTTCGGAGATCGAAGATGCCGTTCTCATGGGCAAGGTTGACCTTGGCGTGATCATTCACGAAAATCGCTTCACCTACCACCAGAAAGGCCTGGTGAAGATCTGCGACCTTGGCGAGGTCTGGGAACAACGACAGCATGCCCCCATCCCGCTGGCCTGCATCGCCGCGAAACACAGCCTTCCCGCCCCCGACCGCGAGAAGATCGGCCGGCTTATTCGCAAGAGTGTGGAATATGCGTTTGCCAACTATCCTGAGATCAGTGCGTACACCCGTGAACACGCCCAGGCCATGGACGAGCAGGTCATGCGCCAGCACATCGACCTCTACGTGAACCAGTATTCGGTCGACCTCGGCAGTGAAGGACAGTCAGCGATCGATCAGTTGAAGAAAATCTACCAAACGATTCAGTAAGCTTTTCTTCCCATTCATCACGGCTACGCCGCCATTGATGGAGCTTTAACAACGGATCCCTGCAGGTACGGCTTTCTTCGTGGTCTCAAAACCGAGGTATGAAGAAACTGCTACTCCTGCTCGGGCTGACCGTTCTGTGTCAGCTGGGCTTCGCACAAAAGGGGCCGAAACTGAAGGTCTTCCTCGATTGCTCCCAAACCTGGATCTGCAACACCGAGTTCGTTCGCTCGGAAGTCCATTCCGTAGACTTCGTCCGCGACCGCTTCGATGCCGACGTGCACGTGCTGGTGAATCATCAGAATGCTTCTTCGGGAGGAACGCAGATCCGCCTCAACTTCATCGGCCAACGGAATTTCCAGGCGCTCCAGGATACGGTCACCTATTTCAACGATCCAACCGTTACCGAAGATGAAGGCCGCCGGCGGATGGTCCGCTACCTGGAGCTCGGACTCACGCAATACCTGCTGAAAACCAGTTACGCGGATCAACTGGAGGTCAGGTGGACCGGCCAGTCAACCGCCGACTCGAGCCAGCAGAAAGCGGTGAAAGACCCCTGGAATTTCTGGGTCTTCCAATTCGGCGGAAATATGAGTTTCGACGGATCGCAGAACTACAAGACCTCCAACTTCGGCGGCTGGTTCTCGGCCGATCGCGAAACCGAGGCCTGGAAGATCAATTACTCTTTCAATGCCTCCCGCACCCAACAGACCTTCATCCAGGATAACCAGAAGTCGAAATTCTCCCGCCAGGATTTCTCCTCCGAGCTGCAGGTTGCCCGGAGTATCAATAAGCATTGGTCGTACGGGATCTCGGCTACCTACCTCAATTCCCTCTTCTCGAACATCCGCACCGGGCTCCGGTTCCGTCCCAAGCTTGAGTACAGCGTGCTCCCTTATTCGAAATTCAATACGGAGCGCATTGTGGTCCAGTACATGGCCGGCCCCACGTATAATGACTATTACGACAGCACGATCTACTTCAAGGAAAAAGAAACCCTGGTACAGCAAAATGTCAACCTCATCGCTTCCTTCACCAAGCCCTGGGGCAGCATCAACATGGGGGTCTTCTACTCCAATTATTTCGATGATTTCAAGAAGAACAGCATTAGCTTCAATGGTGGTGTCTCCTGGCGCATCGTCAAGGGCCTGAACTTTGCCGTTTGGGGCTTCTATGGCCTGGTCAACGACCAGATCAGCCTTCGCAAGGTGGAAGCCAGTCGGGACGAGCTGCTGATCAAGAACCGGGAACTGCGTTCTTCCTTCCAGTACAGCATGAACGTGGGCTTCTCCTATCGCTTCGGATCGATCCACAACAGCATTGTGAACCCGCGCTTCAAGGGGCTGAGCTACTCGATCAACTATTGATCTTCCGGGCCAGGGCTTCTTTATACACCTTCAGGCAACGGTCGCGCGCAGCTTCGTGGACTACGATGGGCCGGGAATAGGCAGGAGTATCCACTTCCGGCACCCAATGCCGGATATATTCCGATTTCGGATCGAAACGCTTTGCCTGTGCGGCCGGGTTGAAGATCCGGAAATAGGGCGCCGCATCGCAACCGCATCCGGCTACCCATTGCCAGTTGCCGTTATTCGAAGCAAGATCATAATCATCCAGTTTGCGGGCGAAATACGCCTCGCCCCAACGCCAGTCGATCAGCAGGTGCTTCACCAGGAAACTGGCTACCACCATCCGCACGCGGTTGTGCATGAACCCGGTGGCATTGAGCTCGCGCATCCCGGCGTCCACGAGGGGGTAACCGGTCCGGCCCTGGCACCAGGCTTCGAAATCAGCTTCGTCGTTGCGCCAGCTGATCCCGTCATATTCCCGCTTGCAGGCTTCACGCTCGAATCGCGGGTGATGCCAGAGCAGCTGCAGAAAGAACTCCCGCCAGATCAGCTCGTTGAGGAAGGTCTCGTTCCGCTCGCGCGCCGTCTGTACCCAATGCCGGATGCTGACCGTACCAAAACGGAAGTGGATCCCCAGCCGGGTGGTGCCGGCAATGGCCGGCAGGTCGCGCTTCTGATCATATTCCTGCACTACCCGCAGGTCTACCTCGGCTACTGGCGTCATTGGCAGGTGCCGGAAGCCGATGGCCTCAAGGGATGGGATCGGCTTCGGGTGTTGCCGGTAAAGCCGGTCGAGAAGGCTCTCGGAAGGAAAAGATTCGGGAACCTGCCGGGCCAGCAAGGTCTTCCATTTCCGCGCGTACGGGGTGAAAACACCATAGGGCTCGCCATTGTCCTTCACTACCTCCTTTCTTTCGAAAATGACCTGGTCTTTAAAACTTTGGAGTGCGATGCCCGCCTCCTTCAGCAGCTCCAGCACGGCGCCATCGCGCCGACGGGCGTAGGGTTCATAATCATGATTGAAATAAACGGCCGTTACCGGGTAGTCGCGGATCAGCTCCTTCCATACCTCCAGCGGGCTTCCGTATCGGACATCCAGCGTTGCGCCCTGCTTTTCCAGTTCCTGTTGGAGCCCTTCCAAAGCCGCATGAATAAAGGATACACGCCGGTCTTCCCGGTCCTCGAGGTCCTCGAGGATCTCGCGGTCGAAGATGAAAATGGGCTGTACCGGGTTGCCGGAAGAAAGCGCCTGGAAGAGTCCATGGTTATCATGCAGACGCAGATCGCGCCGGAACCAGAAAATGCTGAGCTGTTGGGCCATGAAGGGAAAACAGCCTTAGCGGTAAAAAGTTGAAAAGAACCGGTGATGAATTTCCCGGGCGAGCTCCACCTGGTAGGTGCGTTCCCCCAATTGCCGCACCGGCCGCAGGTCCTGGATCGAATTGGTCAGGAAAACCTCGTCGGCCTCCAGAAGCTGCTCCTCCGTGACCGGCTGTTGCACTACCGGGAAGCCCGCCTCTTTTAGTTGCCCGATCAGCCAACCCCGCACGACCCCGGCAATGCAGCCTTGCGTACGAGGCGGGGTGACCAGTTCTCCCTTGCGCACCAGAAAAATATTGGCCCTTGAGGAGTCGCAGACATGGTTCTCGCTGTTCAGGACCAGGGCATCGCCCAGCCCCTGCTGCCTTGCCCATCGGGCTGCAAGCGCATAAAGGAGGTAATTGGCGGTCTTCAGGTTGGCCAGCGTGTCGATCGACTTTCGTCCATATGGGAAAATGGCCACGGCATCACCCTGCTGGTAGAATTGGTTGACGGTCCCGGGCAGCGGAAGCGCTTCTACCAGGAAGTTCGTTTGCTCCCCTTCGTCGCGAAATACCTGCAGGCGAACACGAGCGCTCTCCCGGCATCCATTCCGGAAGCAAAGTTCGAGGATAAGGAATTCCAGCTCCCGCCCTTCCAGCTGCTCCGGATCCATGCCCAAAACCGAACAGCCGGCAAGCAGGCGTTGCAGGTGTGCCTCGAAAAAAAAGATCTGGCCCTGGTGCACCTTCATGGTTTCAAAAAGCCCTTCTCCCCATTTGAACGATGGGTTGCTGCCTGCCAGCAGGGGCAGGCCGGAGGGCAGGAAACGCCCGTTGAGGCAGAGGAAGGTCATGGGGCGAAGGTAATTAAGGTATTAGGTACTAGGAATTGGGGTATTGAGGTATTGGGTATTGGGAACTCGAAAATTCAGTCATCCGTTCATCCCGTTCATCCCATTCATCCTGCCTTCATCCGTGATTACAAAAAGGCCCCGCGTTTGCGGGGCCTCCAAAGTTTTATGCGGATCTCCTTCAGGCTTGTTCCACGATGCCGGCTTTAACGGCATACATCACCAGGCCGGCCATGGACTTCACGCCCGTCTTGGTTTTGAGCTTGTCGCGGATGGCTTCCACGGTGCGGGGGCTCAGGTCCACGATATCCGCGATCTCCTTGGTGCTCTTTTCTTCGCACATCAGTTTGAGGATCGTGATCTCCTTATCGTTCAGATGCACATCCGGAACTGCAGCCTCCGCGGGTTTCTTGTGCCGCAGGCCATTCAGGAGCGCCTTGTTGGTGAGGTCGTTGAAGAAGAACTCCTGCTGGTAACAGGTCACGATCGCCTGGTAGATCCGTTTCGCCCGCTCCTTCTCCGTGACCCGGGCGATCACCTTCTCGCCCTGGTACCAGTAGGCGAAGCCGTGGACCACCCCGCCCTTCGGGATCGCGATCAGAAAGTCCGCCTGCCCGCGAAACCGGTCGGCGTTCGCGAAAGTGTACGTCCAGACCGTGTCCGCCACCCCACCCCGAAGCTCCGCTCGCACGTCCACCGTCTTCGGCGAGAGCTTGATCGCGTCCTCGCC
>CBHWDR010000271.1:0-5106 GCA_966112575.1 uncultured Chitinophagales bacterium | reverse complement strand
CTGACACGCTTTTGGTAACCGTAATCCTTGCCGTGATCATCACGCTAACGGTCGTATTCCTCTAGCCGTCCGCGATCATACGAAAACTGTTGCTAACCGCCAGTAGAGCGGAACCCCTATCTTTTTCGTATAAATGAAAGAAACCCGTCCAGCATCTGGACGGGTTTCTCTTGTGTATGATCATCTGATTAGCGGAGGAAAACCAGTTCGCGGTACTTCGGCAGGTACCACTCTTTATCATCTACCAGCTGCTCCAGCTTGTCGGCATGGTACCGCAGTTGGTCGAAATAGGCTTCTTTCACCTGGCTGCAATAAGCGATCGCTTTTTCGCGGGTGTCGGTGATATTGTTGCAGACCTTCCGTGCTTCCACCATCTCTTCCACCAGCTGGTGCACCTGGTTGATGTGGTTGGAGATCTTGCCCAGGAGGGCGGTGCGCTGCTTGCAGGCATCTTCGGCAATGCCCACTTCCCGCAGGCCACGTACGTTCTCGATGAGGATATTCTGGAAACGGACCGCTGCCGGCAAGATATGCGTGGTGGCCAGTTCGGCCATCAGGCGGCTTTCGATCTGTACCTTCTTGATGTACTTCTCCAGCTCGATCTCGTGACGGGCTTCCAGCTCCAGGTGGTTGTAGACTTTGTTGCTTTCAAAAAGCTTCTTCGCCTTTTCGGTAACCATAGCATCAAGAGCGAGGGGCGTGGTCTTGAGGTTGGGCAGGCCGCGGCGCTCAGCTTCCTTCTCCCATTCTTCCGAATAGCCATCGCCTTCGAAGAGGATCTTCTCGCTGTGCACGATATACTCGCGGATCACATGCATGATCGCGATCTCTTTCTTCTCGCCCTTTTCGATCAGCGCATCCACATCTTTCTTGAAACCCTTCAGGGTCTCTGCCATGATGGTGTTGAGGATGGTCATCGCGTTGGCGCAGTTGGCAGAGGAGCCCACGGCGCGGAACTCGAATTTATTACCCGTGAAGGCAAATGGAGAGGTGCGGTTCCGGTCGGTGTTGTCCATCAGGAGCTCGGGGATCGAACGGTGGATGTCGATCTTCAGCATGCTCTCGTCGGTCTCGTCCATCTTTTCACTGACGCGCTCCTTCACATCATTGAGCACCTTCGACAGGTACTGGCCGATGAAGACGGAGATGATGGCCGGAGGCGCTTCGTTGGCGCCCAAGCGGAAATCGTTTGAGGCGGATGCGATGCCGGCGCGCAGCAGGTCGGCATAGTCATGAACCGACTTGATCGCGTTGACAAAGAAAGTAAGGAACATCAGGTTGGTCTTCGGCGTCTTGCCGGGACCCAGCAGGTTCACTCCGGTATCCGTTGCCAGCGACCAGTTGTTGTGCTTGCCGCTGCCGTTGATGCCGGCGAAGGGCTTCTCGTGCAGCAGTACGCGCAGGCGGTGCCGCGAAGCCACGCGGGTCATCACGTCCATCAGCAGGGTATTGTGGTCTACGGCGAGGTTGGCTTCTTCGAAAATGGGAGCACACTCGAACTGGGCAGGCGCCACTTCGTTGTGGCGGGTGCGCAGGGGAATGCCCAGGCGATAGGATTCGTTCTCGAAATCACGCATGAAAGCGTAAACGCGCTCGGGGATGGAGCCGAAGTAATGATCTTCCAGCTGCTGTCCCTTGGCCGGGCTGTGGCCATAGACCGTACGTCCGCAGGCTACGAGGTCCGGGCGGGCATTGTACAGGCCTTCGTCCACCACGAAATATTCCTGTTCCCATCCGAGGGTGGGCGTTACGCGCTGTACGTTGCGGTCGAAATAATTGCACACATCCACGGCGGCATTGTTCACCGCTTCCAGGGCCTTGAGCAGCGGCGCCTTGTAATCGAGCGACTCGCCGGTATAGGAAACGAAAATAGTAGGGATGCAAAGGGTCTTGCCCGAGCCGATGTCCATGATAAAGGCAGGGGAGGAAGGGTCCCAGGCTGTATAACCGCGGGCTTCGAAAGTGGCACGCAGTCCGCCGCTGGGGAAGGAGGAAGCATCGGGCTCCTGTTGGATCAGGGCATCGCCGTCGAAGGTCTCGATGGGCGTGCCGTCGCTTTTCAGGGTGAAGAACGAATCATGCTTTTCGGCGGTCGTTCCGGTCAGCGGCTGGAACCAGTGGGTGAAGTGGCTGACGCCTTTGCTCTCGGCCCAGGCGCGGATGCCGTTGGCGATCTGCGCGGCCATGGAGCGGTCGATCTTTTGCCCGGCCTTGATGGAGTTCATCAGGCTCTTGAAGGCTTCATCACTGAGGAATTGCCGGGCCACGGCATGGGTGAATACGTTTTCTGCAAAGATCGCGGTCACCTTGGTGGCGCCTGGCGTCTGCACCGGCTCCTGTGCATGGAGCAGGTTGTTGAGGGCCGTAAATCGAAGCGACATAGAAAAAATTTGTACAAAGAACGCAAGAATGGTGGTCGAAAAACAAAAAAATTCTCCCAAATGTGGAAAAACGGAGCTGATTCGGCAATAAAATTGGAAAATTTCGCTTAATCGCCTCTTGGATCGAGACAGTATTAGCCCAAAAGCACAAATGATTAATTTATTTAATCTCAGGATTCCCGGATAGCATCCGGCCGATCCGGTTCCAGTCGGTCGCAGCCATCATAGGCACCACGAGCAGGGGCAGCACGATGCTTCGGTAACGTACGATGGCACCCAGCACGTTGACCGTGTAGCCGATCATGAGCAGAACGCCGAGGGCGAAACAGACGCAGAACAGGAGCAGAGCCAGCGAAGAATGGAAATGACGCCGGAAGAACAGGGGCAATACCATGAGGATCAGCAGCAGGCAGATCTCGATCGCTGCGGCCAGGGCCAGGAGGTGGTGCACATCGGAAGGATAGGGGCGGAGCAGGCTAAGCGAGATCGCCTGCGGGGTGTTGCGCACAAAGGAGCCGAAATTGGGCTCCAGCCGGTTGACCTCAACGGAGGAGCCGCCCTTATGGTGCAGAAACTCGTCCTGCTTGGTCACTACCGATTCCGGCATGTTCAGCGATGGAAGGAAATGGGAGGCAGTAAAGAACAGCGTGATGCTGATGGCCAGTACGGCGGCAAACACCGGGAGCGGCTTCCACCGCAGCCCGCGGGCGAGGACCCAGGCCGCCAGGGCCGGGAGCAGGGGCAATACCAAAAAATTACGCAGGATGAGCACCAGCACAAAGCCGAGGAGGATGGCCAGGAGGCGGCCCACCGGGAATCTTTTTTCCTCGAACCCGAAATAGATGTGGTAGATCAGCAGGGCCAGCCCGGTGAAGATGAGCCCTTCTTTGTGCAGGCCGCTAGTCCAGTAGAGAAAAGAGGGAATGAGGAAACAGCCCAGCAGGATCGGGAGCTTCTGTCCCTGCACGCCGTGCTTCATCACCCGGTAAAAAGCGATCGGGCCGAAAAGTGTCAGGAAAGAAATGAAGATCACGTTGGTGTAATAGCTGCCGAAGGAAAACAGGTTGAACAGGGCCATGATCTTGATAAGGAAATTGGCCTTGATGTCGTTCCACCAGGAATTGTGGGAGGTTAGGAAGTTCGTATACCCGCCCTCGTAAGTAGTGTGAAAGATATCGGTGAAGAAACGCGCCGGGTTGGTTTTCAGTGTGGCGTATTCGGTGAGGCTTTCCGTATGATAGGCCCAGGTGTCGATCATCTTGGCCATGTCGCTGTAATACAGCCCGATCCAGCCGTAAAAAATTCCCGCCATGACCTTAAGCAGGAAGAGAATGATCAGTTGAGAGGAGCTTAGTCCCGACTTCCGGAAGAAGGGCACCTTGGTTACCAGCCAGGCAAAAACAACCAGGTAGGCAGCAAACAGAAAGTGATCCAATCGTAGGGTTTATTCGCGCAAAATACGGTTATTCTGTTCGCCTTCCCTAGTTTTGCGGCTCATTCAACATTTATGGAGATCACGGCCAAGACAGCCCAACAGCTGCGCCTCACCGAAGAAGAATTCAACCTCATTTGCGAGAAGCTCGGGCGCACGCCCAATTTCAACGAGCTCTGTGCCTTCTCCGGCATGTGGAGTGAACACTGCTCCTATAAGAACTCGATCAAATGGCTGAAAACCCTTCCCCGCGAAGGCGGTCGCATGCTGGTGAAAGCCGGTGAAGAGAACGCGGGCCTGATGGACATCGGTGAAGGTTATGGCGTCGTGTTCAAGATCGAATCGCACAACCACCCCTCGGCCATTGAGCCCTTCCAGGGCGCGGCTACCGGTGTGGGCGGCATTCATCGCGACATCTTCACCATGGGCGCCCGGCCCATCGCCGCACTCAATTCACTTCGCTTCGGCCGCCTCGAGGAAGAGAAGACCCAACACCTCCTCGCGGGCGTTGTTCATGGCATCGGCCATTATGGCAACTGCTTTGGCGTACCTACCGTTGGTGGCGAGATCTACTTCGAAGGCTGTTATCATACCAACCCGCTGGTGAATGCCATGAGCGTCGGCATTGTAAAAGTAGGCGAAACCGTTTCCGCCACCGCGCTCGGTACCGGCAACCCGGTGATGTACGTGGGTTCGGCAACGGGCAAGGATGGCATCGGCGGCGCATCGTTCGCTTCCGCCGATATCACCGCCGAGTCAACAGAAGAATTGCCGGCCGTGCAGGTAGGTGACCCCTTCCAGGAAAAGAAGCTGCTCGAAGCCTGCCTGGAAGTGATCGCAACCGGCGCGGTAGTGGGCATGCAGGACATGGGTGCCGCCGGCATCATCTGCTCCACTGCCGAGATGAGCGCCAAAGGCGAAGTGGGCATGCGCATCGATCTCGACCAGGTGCCCATGCGCCAGAAGAATATGAAGGCTTGGGAGCTCCTGCTCTCCGAGAGCCAGGAGCGCATGCTGCTGGTGGTGGAGAAAGGCAAGGAAGCGATCGTTCGCCGCGTCTTTGATAAATGGGACCTCGAAAGCGCCGTGATCGGAGAAGTTACCGATGATGGCCTGCTGTCCTTTTATATGCATGGCGAGCTCGAAGCCCGCATCCCGGCCCAGGAGCTCGTGCTGGGTGGCGGTGCACCGCAATACGACCGTGAATACCGTGAGCCCGCATACTTTGCAGAGATCGGCAAATTCAATATCGATAGCGTACCGGTTCCGCAGGACCTGCAATCCGTTGCAAAA
>CBHWDR010000270.1:0-5111 GCA_966112575.1 uncultured Chitinophagales bacterium | reverse complement strand
GGCTGTGAGGTGAGTAAAAAGGGTGTGATCGTCACCAACCGATTTCAGCAGACCAATATCAGCGGGCTCTACGTTGCAGGCGACGCGGCCCGTGACATGCATTTCGTGGTGGTGGCAGCAGCGGAAGGCGCAAAAGCTGGTGTAACGATCAACAAGGAACTGCAAAAAGAAGAATGGGGCGTATCTACCATCCTTGAAGGATGAGCCCGGTTTACGAATGCCGTTAATACGCATTCACCGATTCGCCCTCTCTGCTCGTCGATGACCGAAAACCCGCTCCCGAGGCGGGTTTATTTTTGCCCGGCTCTTGCAGATGCGAAAGCCAGCTGCTATCTTTCTTACCGGAAACCAATTTTATCCTAGTTAAACAACCTTCCAAGATGAAAACCAAACCCCTGTTCCGCAACCTTGCGTTCTCCGTTCTTTTCCTGTCGTTTTTCGTGCTCGTACTTTATGTGCTGATCAACAGCCCCGCATAAAGAAAGAGGTAGAACGTCTGTCCTACCTCTCTGAGTAAACACCATCAAAAAACACCACGAAAAACCCAAATCACTATTTGAAATCATTCTTTTCTGAATCATGTCCTTGTTGTTGTGGAGATGACCAGTTGGACTTGAGTCCTTATATCTTATTTCGAATACTGTACCAAAACCGTCCCCAGTACGGTTTTGCGCCTGTTCATGCTTCGGCAGCATCATTTGAGCTGGAGAAATTTCCCCATTCTGTGCCCGCAACTCCGCAGTTGCCCCCGCCAATTCCTGCTTCCTCGAATACCGATAGGTTTCCGCCGCGGTATCGTTTTTTCATGCTCCTGCCCCATGCAAATCCACTTTCATGGAGCGGCCCGTACAGTAACCGGCTCCAAGCACCTGCTGACCCTGAAGAACGGAAAGAAGATCCTCCTCGATTGCGGCATGTTCCAGGGGATGGGACGCGAAACCGATGACCTCAATGAGCATTTTGGCTTCGACCCCGCGACCATCGATGTTGTTCTCCTCTCCCATGCGCATATCGATCACACCGGCCTGCTTCCGAAGTTGGTCCGCGAGGGCTTCCAGGGAAAGATCTATGCTACGGCAGCTACCCGTGACCTTACCGAGATCCTTCTTTACGATAGCGCCGAGATCCAGACCTACGAGATCGAATACATCAATAAACGGAGGGCTGCCAAAAACAAACCGCCCTATGAGCCGCTCTACACCACCGAGCATGTAGAAGCCACCATGAAGCAGTTCAGCATCGTGGAATATGACCAGCCCTTTGCCGTTGATGAAGACGTGGAAGCCGTGTACACCAATGCCGGCCACCTGATCGGCAGCGCCGCGATCCATGTGACCGTACAGGAAGGCGACGAAACCCTGCGCGTCCTGTACAGTGGCGACATCGGTAAATCACGCTCGGTGCTGCTGCCTGCACCTGCCGAAGCGCTCCAGGCCGACTACATTATTCTCGAAAGCACCTATGGCAACAAGCACCACGATATCAGCTTCAACACGATCGAGACCCTGCACAAATGGATCAAAAAGATCTGCGTGGAGAAAGGCGGTCAACTGGTAATTCCTGCTTTCAGCGTCGGCCGCACGCAGGAGGTGCTCTATGCGCTCAACCAGCTGAGCCTTGAAAAAAGATTGCCCGAGATCTCCTATTTCATCGACAGTCCGCTTAGCCTCAAGGCCACCGAAACGATCAAGAAATACAAGGACCAGTTCAACGAACGCCTGCAGCAGGTGCTGGAGATCGACGACGATCCCTTCCATTTTGAAGGACTGAAATACATCGAGTCGGTAGAAGACAGTCGCAAGCTGGTAGACCATACCGAGCCCTGCGTGATCATCTCCGCCAGCGGCACGGCCGATGCCGGCCGGGTGCGGCATCATATCAACCACTGCCTGGCTGAAGACAAACATGCAGTACTCATGGTCGGTTACTGCGGTGGCAAATCGCTGGGTGGCCAACTGCTCAGCGGTGCCCGGGAAGTGGAGATCTTTGGCGACCCTACACCTGTACATTGTGAAGTAGGACAGGTAATGGGCATGAGTGCCCACGGCGACACCGACGACCTGCTGCGCTTCATCGCCAACCAGGATGCCGACAAGGTCAGGCAGATCTTCCTGGTTCATGGGGAATACGAGGTGCAGAAAGCCTTCGCCGACCGGCTGGGCCTCAAGGGCTTCAAGAATGTCACGATCCCAGAACAGCACGAAGGCGTGGATCTCGACCTTGCTTCCGGCAAAGAGCAGGCTGCATAATTAACCCTCGTGCCCTCGGCGAACAGGCTGCTCACCAGTCATCTGGATACGTAATCTTACCTCGTTGTTCTACGAAGAAAATCGGGCAATTCTGCTCGATGTAGCCTTGCGCTGCCGAGTACTTTTGTATTCAAATTCGTATCTATATGAAGACCACAGTTACCCTTTTCTTTTCGGGTTTGCTGGCTATCTGCTTGCTCGCATCCTGTGAACGCCAGGATCAGCCCCAGGAACCGACCACGGTACCCCTCAAGATCCGCCTGACGGATCAGCCCGCCGTTTTTGATTCTGCCGTGATCCACCTCAAAGCCATCCAGGGGAAGGTGAACGGTGGTGAATGGACCGACCTGTCCACCATGGATACCCTGGTGAACCTGCTCGACCTGCAGAACGGCATTACCATCGATATTGCCCAGGGCAGCGTGCCCACCGGTACCCTGGACGCCGTGCGCTTTGCGCTCGGTCCACAGAACTACCTAGTGGAAAACGGAACGCGTCAGATCTGGAAAGCGCCCGGGCTGGAACATCCCGGCTTCACCGTGGCAGTTGGCCAGGACTTGAACGCACCGCTCAACAGCTTCACCTTCGATTTCAAGGTGGGTGAATCTGTTGCCACGGATGCCGGCTACTATATCATGAAGCCGGTCATCGAGCTCCTGCCCTGACCATTCCATCATAAGCAGCGCCCTTCTTCGGAAGGGCTTTTTTTTTGTCCCTGCCTCCTCCCTTCTGGCACATTCTTTTTAAGAGTAGCAGAGCCACAGCGTGGTGCGTGGCCGAAAGAATCGGATATGGTAATGACAGAAGAACAAAGAAAGGAATCACAGGCATTTTACAAAGAAGCGCTGGAAGAACTGAACGCCAGCGGCGTTCCCTTTATGCTGGGCGGTGCATTCGCCATGTTTCAGTATACCGGGATCTATCGCGATACAAAGGACCTCGACATATTCTGCAAGCCGGCAGACTACCCGAAGATCCTGAAGCATTTTGCGGATAAAGGCTACAAGACGGATCTCTATGACGTACGCTGGCTCTGCAAAGTGTACAAGGGCGACTACTTCATCGACATCATCTTCGACACGGTGAACAACATCTGCCGTGTGGACGACTCCTGGCTGCAGAACGCAACGAAAGGCCGCTTTGTAGACATGGATGTACGCTTCCTCCCCGCCGAGGAACTCCTGTTCTGCAAGCTCTATGTGATCAACCGCGAGCGGTACGATGGCGCCGATGTGAACCACATCCTCCTTAAGAGAGGCAAAGAGCTCGACTGGCAACGCCTGCTCTTCCGAATGGATGCGCACTGGCATATCCTACTCGCTCAGCTGATCCAGTTTCAGTTCGTCTACCCTTCGGATTACCACGAGATCATCCCGCGTTGGCTCTTCGATGAGCTGATCCGGCGCGCCCAGGAGCAATACGACCTGCCGTCAGCCTGGGAAAAAGTCTGCCGTGGGCCAATGATCGACCAGACGCAGTATGAGATCGATATCAAAGAGTGGAACTACAAAACCTATACGATCAAAACCGTGTAAGGATGGAAGCGAAAAAGACCACGAAAGTTGCAGCCGTTGCCGATATCCATGTACGCGAAGGCGACAAGGGAAAATGGACCGATTTCTTTCGCGACGTGTCGCAAAAGGCGGAGGTGCTGGTGATCGCCGGCGATCTTACCGACACCGGTGACGAGCAGGAGGCGGAAGTGCTGGCCGAGGAACTGAAAGCCTGTACCATCCCGGTCGTTGGCGTGCTGGGCAATCATGACTATGAAAAAGGGAGGCATAAGCTCATCCGGCAGATCCTGCTCAAGGCCGGTGTGCACATGCTTGATGGCGAAGCCGTGGTGATCGGCGACGTTGGCTTTGCGGGCGTGAAAGGCTTCGGTGGCGGCTTCGACCGGCAGATGCTCTCGTTCTTCGGCGAAGGCGCCATGAAAGCTTTTGTACAGGAAGCCGTAGATGAGGCTTTGCATCTCGATCGCGCGCTCGCCCGCCTGGATGCCGAGCAAAAGGACATTAAGAAGATCGCCATCCTCCATTATGCGCCCATCAAGGCCACGGTGATCGGCGAGACCGAGGCGATCTTTCCTTTCCTCGGCTGTTCCCGCCTCGCGGAACCCCTCAGCCGGCACAACGTGGCGGCCGCTTTCCATGGACATGCGCATGTGGGCACGCTGGAAGGAGAAACCCAGGATGGCATCAAGGTCTACAACGTTGCCCGGCCGATCCTGGTGAAGCAGGGCCTGCCCTGTCCTTATTTCCTGCTCGACGTTTGAGGCCTTATTTATCGAAATGAATCCCCAAAATAAGCTGCCCCGGCAGCCAATGGTATATCCTTTGGGACGGATGGGAAAAGGATTTTCGATGAAGTCAACATATCGTTTACTGGCGCTGGCCCTGCTCATTATATGCACCTGCAGCCTTGGCACTGCCGGGGCCCAAGACAGTACCGGCGTACGCACCCTGCTCGACAAAAAGCAGTGGATCTTCCGCGCACAGATGGCGCACCCGATGAGTGGACAAGCGCAACAACTGACCACTAATTATGATCTGGCGGTGCGGAATGATAGCCTGCTGGTTTACCTCCCCTATTTCGGCCGCTCGTATGTACCGGTGATCGGTGGCGATGGCGGCATCAAGTTCAACACCGACCTCTTCACCTACAAAGTAAAAAGCAGGAAGAAAGGCGGGTACGAGATCACGCTTAAGCCGAAGAACAACCGGGATGTGCGCGAGCTCTTCCTTACGCTCTCGGATAACGGCTATGGCACGCTGCAGGTCATGAGCGCCAACCGGCAACCGATCTCCTTCACCGGCTACCTCGTCCGGTAAAAAAAATGGGCATCGATTGATGCCCTTATTT
>CBHWDR010000269.1:0-5119 GCA_966112575.1 uncultured Chitinophagales bacterium | reverse complement strand
TCTGCTTCACCTTTATCGTCCTCTTCTCTTTTTCGCGTGGTGATTTCGCTTTCGCCGTCGGTACCGCCGTTCTCTATGTACTCGCTATCTGGGCCACCGGCAATCTCTGGATAGCAACAGCGATCGCCATTGCCGCGGTTTCCGTATCGGCAGTAGCGCTGAAGAAAGGCCTGAGCGAGTCGGCCGTGATGGTGCTGGTGGTGATGGCCGGCTTTCTCCTGCTCGACAAGATCCCCTTCCTGTCGGATCTTTTCCCCGGCCCGGTACAACGACTCGTGGACCGGAAAGCCATCTGGCTCGATCCCTGGAACAACGAGGTCTTCGGCGGCGACCACATCGCCAACTCCATCTGGGCCATGACCAGCGGGGGCGTGGAAGGACAGGGCATCGGCGAGGGCTTTGCCAAGACCATCCCCGAAGCGCACACCGACATGATCCTGCCTTCCATGGGTGAGGAGTTCGGCCTCATGGGCATCCTCTCGGTATTCATCGTCTTTCTCATATACCTGCATCGCGCCATCCTCATCGGAAGACAAACCGGCACTCCCTTCCTGTTTTACCTGAGCGCAGGCATTGGCATCTCCACCTTCATGCAGTTCCTGCTCATTGCCGGTGGCTCCATCGGCGCCCTGCCACTGTCAGGCGTATCGTTGCCCTTCATGAGTTATGGCGGCTCATCGCTGATCATGAACCTGGTGGCAGCGGGCTTCCTTCTCAGCGCGTCGAACGTGCAGGGCTCAACGGTTCAGATGAAGTTCCTGGCGAAGCAACAGGACCGCAACCTGGTTCCCGCCCTGATCTCGGCGCTCATTGGTGTGGTCTTCCTCGGCGTAACCGTTGGGAAATATCTGGTAAATAATAATAAATGGGTGGTGCAGCCGGCACTTGTTGCCGATCGCAGCGGCGCGCGCATGTTCTCCTACAACCCGCGCATCGGCATCCTGATGAACCGGCTGGGCGCTGGCGATCTCTTCGACCGGAAGGGGCAACTGCTCGCCACCGGCAAGCCCGATCATATCGGCGCGCGACTGGACTCGCTGGTGCATGCGGGCCTCGACCCGCGAACCCTGCAGACCCTCTCGCGCAAGCGCCTCGACCGCTACTATCCTTTTGCCGAACAGATGTTTTTCTGGACCGGCGATATGAATACGGGCATCTTCATGGGCGGTACCAATGGCTATTTTGCCGAGTACGAACACATTGCCGAGCTGCGGGGCTTTCATACGCCCGTCAGCAATTTTGAAGTGACAGCCTCCCGCTACCGCGAGGATCGCTTCCTGCCGCAACGCATGCAGGAGATGACCATTGCGCGAACGGACTACTCGGTGCTCGCACCCCTGCTGCTCGCCGGCATCAACTCGCCTCAAGTCGATTCGTTCAAGCAACGCAACCGCGACGTGCACCTGACCATGGATGCTTCGCTGCAAACCGAGATCCAGCGGGCGATCGCGGGGATCGACTCGCTGCGCGGCTCCCGCGTGTCGGTGGTGGTGATGGACGACGTGCAGGGTGATGTGCTGGCTTCTGCTGCCTACCCTTTGCCAACGGTCAATGAGCCGGAGAAGCTCACGCTCACTGCCCGCGAGGAGAATAAGCTGGCCTACTGGGTCACCAATACCGACCTGGGCTTCACCAAGGCAACGCAGCCGGGTTCAACCGCCAAGCTGGTGACCGCTTCCGCCGCCTTCAACAAGCTTGGCATGGCTGCGGCCACAAGAACGATCACCGTGCGGAAAGAAGACCTCATCCGCGTAAAGAGCGACGAGCCCGATGAAACCGGCAGCATCACCATAGAACGTGCAATTGTAAAATCGAACAACCCCTTCTTCATCCGGCTCGCCAACGAGGAGCGTTTGCAGGAAGAGATGGCTACGCTCTATATGCAGACCGGCATGTTCCTCCGCGGTATCGGTGGCTATTATTTCAACGGCGACCTGGCGAATACCGACCGCCAGGAGAAATGGCGCGAGACCTGGAGGAAGACCGAGTTCCGCAGTGTGCTCAGCTACAATCCTAACAACATCCGGGCATCGCGCGCACGAGGCGTGTCGGGCATGGCCTGGGGCCAGGGTGAGCTCATCGCGACCCCGGCTGCCGTAGCGCGGGTGGCGGCCGGCATCGCCAACGGCGGTGTGCTGGTACCGAACCGCTATGTGCTGAACGTGAGTGATTCGGCCTGGGGCGTGGGACAGGGTGTTGCCATCCTCAAGGATCCGCAGTTTGCAGCCCTGATGACGAAATACATGAAGGAGCAGAGTGCGGGCAAGTACAGCAAGCTGGGCATCTACGTCGCCGGCAAGACCGGCACGCCGGAGCGCATCGTACGCGGACGAAGGATCAACGATGGCTGGTACGTATTCTTCGCGCCCAAGGCCAACGGCGCCGGCCATTACGTGGTCTGCATCCGCATCGAAAACACGAAAGGCTCTTCATCAGCCGTGCGGCTCGCCGGTTCTACCGTGATCCCGATCCTAACCCGCCGCGGCTACCTGAAAGGTTTTGACCTCACCCCCCGACCCCCGCTCCAAAGGAGAGGGGGAGAAGATGTCTCAAATCCGCCCGGCAACGATGACCTGGAGATCCCGGTTCCACCGGATACCGGGCAGTGAGCCTGATCCTGGAAACCATTAGCTAATTAGCTAATTAGCTCATTAACTCATTATCACATTCGTAATATGTTCGGATTCTTTAAATCAAAAACCGGTGGCGAAGAGAAAGGTGATGTGAAAGCCATGCGCTACCAGTTACTGCAGTTCCTCAAAGAGCAGTTGCAGCGTTGGGAAGGCGAAGGCACGCGCATCAAAGGCATCCAGGTATTCGTGGCGCCTGCCGAAGGCGAGCGCGAGCTCTACGAAGCCGTGGTCTACCACCATGAAGAGTCGCTCTTCCGGGATGAAGTGCAGCGCATCGCCGATGACTTCGCCATCGACCTGCCGCCCGACTGGGCCCTGCAGGTGCTTTTCGAGGAAGAACTGCCTCCGGGAACCGTTAAAGCCGGCACTCTGCCGATTGGCATGCATTTGGTCACGAATAAGAAACCGGTGATCAACCAGTCGGCTTCGGCCCGGCTGAAAGTATTGCAGGGTGAGGCCGAGCAGGCCGAGTATGCGATAACGGCAAAAGAAGGGAAGATCTGTATCGGGCGGGAACGGCAGTCGCAGACGGCTGAAGGCTTTTTCCGCACCAACCAGGTGGCTTTCCCAGCCAACAGCGCGTCGGACAGCAACAAGTACATCAGCCGGCAGCATGCCCACATTGAGTGGAATCCTGAGGCGGGTTGTTTTTTCCTGTTTGCCGACGAAGGTGGTGTGCCCCCGCGTAATAAAGTGAAGGTACGCACGAGGAGCGGTGACCTGGTGAAGCTGCAGACCACCCAGATCGGTCATCCGTTGAAACACGGCGACCAGATCATTCTCGGCGAGACGGCCCTGCTCGAGTTCAGCTACGATGAGTAGACCCGGTACAATGTGCGCGAACTATTAATGTGGAGTATGGGCAGAGTGTTTACGATAACCGAAGGGGTAGAGAATCTTGGCGCGCTGAAATCAGGCGGCCAGGGCTCGGTATATAAAGGCCGCCGTACCGGCGAGATCATCACCGCTATCAAGATCCTGCCCACGCCGATCGTGGACCCGGCCAACGACCGGCACTACGCGGATTTCAAGAACGAAGTGGCCAAGCTGAAGAAAGTCAACGAGCAGCCGCATCCCAATGTGGTGGAAGTGATGAGCTGGGGGATCACCGAAACCGGAGGCTTCCCGTTTATCGAAATGGAATTCATCGACGGGCCCGACCTCGCCGAGCTGTTGCGTCCTCCGCATGAACCCGTATTCGCGCTCAAGGAAGCGATCCGCCTCGCCGAACAGCTGTCGGCCGCGCTGGCGCACTGCCATGCCAACGATGTGATGCATGGCGATATCAAATCCAACAATATCAAGTTCAATTCCCGGACAGGTAATTATGTACTGATCGATTTCGGACTGGCCATGTTGTCCGACGAACAACGCCGCACCTCGCTCCGTCATGCCGGCGCCATTGAATTCATGGCCCCCGAGCAGAACGAAGGCAAAATGCTTTTTGCTACCGACATCTATTCGTTCGGCGTGATCCTTTTCGAGCTCCTTGCGGGTCGCGTTCCCTTTCCCCTCAACGATAACAGTGAGACCGCCCGTAATGCCGTCATGATGGCGCATATGGACAGTCCGGTTCCCGACGTGGTGCAGTTGCGCCGAGGCCGGCTTCCTGCCGAATGGAGCGAAGAGAAAAAGCAGCTGGAGCTGGCGGTGCCGATATGGCTCACCGACCTGCTGTACAAATGCCTGCAGAAGGATCCCGCCAGGCGTTTTGCCAACGGCCAGGAGCTCCATGAGTATATTCAGCTCAATGAAGCGCTTGGTGTGAAGAAAGCCGAGATCGCAGCGACCACATCGGACGTGGTGACCGACGATAACGACCATCTGTTGCGTGAACGCGATGCCCTTCAGATCCGCCTCATGCAGTACCAGCGCGAGGCCGAGGCCAAGGACCGCGAGCTGTTCGAGTTGAATGCGCAGGTGCGCCGATACGAGGACGAGCGGATCACGAGTCCGCAAAGAAGGACAAGACCGAAAGCAGGCGTGGGCAGGTTCCTGCCGCTGCTCCTGCTTGCCCTGGTTGTTGGTGCATTGGCGCTTTACTTCCTGTTCTTCCGGAAACCGGGCGCGTCGCAACCGGAGACCGCTGTTGCCGACACCCTCGTAGTAGATACGGGATCGCGTCGCTCGGAGAGCAATAATGCAGCAAGAGGGAGGGTGACCGGCCTTCCAGGGCGTGTGCGGCGGGATACGCCGGTAGCCGCGCCCCTGCCGCCGGTAAAAAAAGATTCGGTGCGGGTTGCTGTTCAACCGAACAAAAAGCCGGCAGTGGATAAACCGGTTGCCCCGGTAAGCGAAGAGACGAAGACCGACAGTGACACCAGGGAACAGTCGGCGCTCACCGCCCGGTATAAAGTGCGCTCCCGGGCATATTTCTACAACGAGCCCGACGAGTCGACCCGGAGGAATGCCTTCATCGTGCACTGGAACAATGCCGTGCTGCGACCCCGCGACGACCGGAATGGTTTCGTCTATATCGTGTTCAC
>CBHWDR010000268.1:0-5128 GCA_966112575.1 uncultured Chitinophagales bacterium | reverse complement strand
AGGGTGCCGATGCCGGTATGGGCAGCAATGGCAACGGAGAAGGAGTGCCCCGCCCCGAGGAATTCATTCACGATCGTGGAGGTCACGAAATCCTTCCCCAGTCCGCCGAATTCTTCGGGGAAAGAAGTCGCCAGCAGGCCCTGCTCGCCGGCTTTCTGCACGAGGGATTTCATCAGGCCCGGCTCCATGTTGTCGATGCGGTCGAGGAGCGGCGTCACTTCGGTCTGGAGGAACTGCTCGCACATCTCGCGGATCATGCGCTGCTCTTCCGAAAAGTCTTCGGGAATAAAGCAGGACTGGGGTGCGCTCTCCTGCACCAGCCATTCGCCGCCCTTGATGGCCTTGTTGATTGCTGTTTCCATGTGTATTTCGTTTAAGAGTGTTTTATTGCTATTGGCTGCTGGCTATTGGCTGTTGGCTAGCCAGAGAGGTTGTCATATACTTTCTGCAATACCACTTTGCACATTTCCACCTGGTCGGGGGGCACGCCGTCGAGGGCTTCGTTGAGCGTTTCCTCGGCCAGCTGCATCGACTCCTCCTGGATCTTCAGGGCCTGCTTCGTGAGAAACACCTTGTTGATCCGCCGGTCCTTATCGTCCGACACGCGCTTCACCAGTCCCTGCTTCTCGAGGTTGTCGATCAGTCGGGTGATCGAAGGCTTGTCGCGGAAGGTGGCGTTGCAGAGCTCCTGCTGGCTCTTGCCATCTTCCTTCCACAGCTGGTAGAGCACGCTCCACTGCTCGATGGTGAGGTTCACGCCGGAGGTGTTGAACTTCTTCTGCAGTCGCCGCGCGATCGCCGTGGACGCCTTTCCCGTAATGAAGCTGTAGAGCTCTCCTTTCCTGAAGTGGTTGTTTAGCATACAGTTGTTTATGCAACTATATAAATGTAGAAAGGCTTTTTAGCTTTTCCAAATCTTTTTTGGGCCGATTCACCGAAAAAATAGTGGCGCCAGGCGGGCTGGGCATAATTTTAGTTCCATCCTTCCAGCACGTACCTCCCGAAAACTTCCTCCGCCCCCGCTAACCACAACACATGAAGAAAATTCTTCCCTTCCTTCTTGCATCGTGCTGCTTACTGGCAACGCAACAGGCTTCGTCGCAACAGACGAAGAAAATCTATATTCTTGGCTCCTCAACGGCTGCGGGAAATGGTGCCACAATGGATTCTTCCTGGGCAGCCCGGCTGCAGGCCAATTTCCGGAAGAACATTTCAGATAACTTGGATACGCTGGTCGTCAACTACGGCTACCCGGGTCATGTGACCTACCAGGGAATGCCCCTGGACGTGCCCACTCCTCCCAACCGGACGACCTGGACCCAGCATCCCGTTGCGAATGCGACCAGCGTGATGAACGATGGCTCCAATGCGGGAAATGTTGCCATCATCAGCTACCCGAGCAATGATGTGAACCTCTATCCGAACTATACGACCCATGAAACGATGGAGAACTTCCGGATCCTCTACCAGCGCTTGAACGCAGCCGGCATCCGCACGTTTATTACGAGCATGCAGCCGCGCAACGACATGTCGCTCCAACAGCGTACCTGGCTGAAAGAGCTGACCGACTCGATCACCAACAACTTCGGCTATTATTCGATCAATGTCTACAATGACCTGGTAGCCACCGACGGCACGCTCACGCTGCGCGCCGACCTGAACTCAGGCGATGGCGTTCACCCCAATAATACGGGGCACCGCCTGATTTATCAGCGCATCGTTGCCAAGCAACTCTTCGGCCCCGAGGCAGCGCCCCTGCCCGTGAGGGTCACCGATTTCCGCGGCCAGCACGAGAGCAACGGCATCCGCCTCACCTGGCGCGCAGCCGGTGAAGAGCCGGGCACGAGCTACGAGGTGCAGCGCAGCAGCAACGGCCGCAGCTTCAGCACCATCCACACCCTCAACGGCACAGCAGCTGCTTCCTACAGCCATGTGGATGCGCAGCCGGACCGGGGTGATAATTTCTACCGCCTCCTCATCCGGGAAGCCAACCGAACCACCTACACGCCCATCGTGAAGCTGAATGCCGGAAAGAAAGACCTGTATATCCAGGGACTCCAGCTCTCGGGCAGCCTGCTCAAGCTGGACGTAGGCGCAGCTACCGCCGGCCTGGCTACCCTGAGCATCGTGTCGATGAACGGGGCCGAAGTACTCCGAAAGGAAGTGCGCGTTGCTCCTGCCGGCAGCAGCCTCCAGGTGCCGGTGGACCGCCTCGCACCGGGCGAGTACGTGCTCACCCTGCGCACGGCAACTGCCCAGGCCTCACAGCGCTTCATCAAGCATTGATCCGGAATGGTCGCCATGCTCGCCATTGGAGGTTGATCTTCTATTTATTTGGAACACGGAGGCACCAAGACACAGAGGCACGAAGATGTTTTTGTGACGTGTCCTAATACGCGTTTTCTTTTTCAACGGCGAAATGCGCCCTGACCTTCTCAACCCAATACCCCAATACCCCAATACCCTAATCCCTCAATACCCTATTACCCTCCCTGCTCTCTGCCTTCTCCCTCTTCATTCCTTGTTCGATATTCAATATTCTATATTCGCCCCATGTTCCTCTGGCCCAGCCTCCTGCTCCTGTTTGCCTACGCGGGCCTTATGGCCTATTACCGTAAGGGCTGGAAGGGGCTGCATACACCGGAAGTACGCAGGGCGGACCGGTCAATCACGGTGCTGATCCCGGCCCGCAACGAGGCTGGGCGCATCGCCTCCCTGCTCGACGCCCTGGCGCGGCAGACCTACCCCCATTTTGACGTGATCGTGATCGACGATCATTCCACCGACGGCACGGCGGAAGCGGTGCGGCCTTTTCTTTCCGGGCGGGTACGCCTGATCCGGCCGCAGGCCGAAGCGGCACAGTCGTCGAAGAAGAAGGCGATCGAGGCCGGTGTGCAGGCCGCTGCCGGCGCCCTCATCGTGACCACCGATGCCGATTGCCTGCCAACGCCCCGCTGGCTGGAAACGATGGCTTCATTTTACGAACAGACCGGGGCCCGGTTCATCGCGGCGCCGGTGCGCTTCACCACCGATGGCAGTCTCCTGCACAACTTCCAGGCACTCGACTTCCTCATGCTGCAGGGCATTACCGGCGCGAGCGTGGCCACCGGCTTCCACAGCATGTGTAACGGCGCCAACCTGGCCTATACCAAAGAAGCTTTTCTTGCCGTGGACGGCTTTGCCGGCATCGACCGCATTGCCACCGGCGACGACCTCCTGCTCATGCACAAGATCCAGCGCCGCTTTCCTTCCGACGTACATTACCTGAAGTGCCCGGATGCCATCGTGACCACGCCGCCCATGCCCACCTGGAGCGCTTTTCTCAACCAGCGCCGCCGCTGGGCCAGCAAATCCTTCGTCTATAAAGATTACCGCATCATCGCCGTGATCCTGCTCACCGGCCTCCTCAACCTCTGGTGGATCCTACTGCTGGCCGCGGGCCTGATGCATCCAAAACTGCTCGTTCCCGCACTCCTTTACCTGCTGGCCAAAGCCCTGATCGAATTCGCATTCCTTCGCCCTGTTGCTGCTTTTTATGGAGCGACCAACCTTCTTCCGGGACTCTTCTTCTACCAGCCCCTGCACATCCTCTACACTGTATTCGTGGGCTTGAGCAGCCAGTTTGGCCGCTACGAATGGAAGGGCCGCGTGACGCGTTGAGGACTAAGGGCTGAAACCCCTATCTTCCCTCCATGAATCGATCGGCCTCTTTCGGAGCAATGGCCTGGCGCAGGCTGAAGAAGAACAAGGGCGCCATGGCCGGAGCCGTGCTGATCGTGATCGCCCTCTTCATCGCGCTCTTCGCCTACCTGATCGCGCCCGACGGATCCCCCTTTGCCAACCGCATCGTGCTCGAGATCGGCGGCGAGAAGCCCGGCTACGAACGCGACTTCCTGCTCGTAAAAAAAGCCGAGCCCCGGCACGCGGGCTTCTTCGACCGGATCCTCAACGGCAAGCCCGACGCCTACGACTACCTGCCGATCACCACCTCGCAAGAGCAGGGCGACAGTCTTGTCGTTCAGAAGTACATCGATGAAGGCATTACGGAACGCTTGGCCTTTGCCCGCAGCGCATTGGCCGAGGAGCCAGTGTATCATCAGCGCTTTCATCTCGGCACTGACAAATATGGCCGCGACATCCTTAGTCGCCTGGTCATCGGCACCCGGGTCAGCCTCAGCGTAGGCCTGATCACCGTGCTCATCTCCCTTACCGTGGGCATTCTCCTCGGCGCCCTTGCGGGCTATTTCGGCGGCAGGACCGACGAGGCCATCATGTGGCTGATCAACGTGATCTGGAGCATTCCCACCCTCCTGCTCGTCTTCGCCATCACCCTCCTCCTGGGCAAGGGCTTCTGGCAGGTCTTCATCGCGGTAGGACTGACCATGTGGGTGAGCGTGGCCCGCCTGGTGCGCGGGCAGGTACTCGCCACCCGCGAGCTGCAGTACGTGGAAGCCGGACGCGCCCTGGGCTACTCGCCGGCCCGCATCATCTTCCGCCATATCCTGCCCAACATCCTCGGACCCATCCTCGTGATCGCCGCCTCCAACTTCGCCTCGGCCATCGTGATCGAAGCCGGTCTCTCCTTCCTCGGCGTGGGCGTGCAGCCTCCCATGCCCTCCTGGGGACTGATGATCAAGGAGAATTATAATTTCATCATTACCAACAACCCGGCCCTGGCCCTCGTGCCCGGTATCGCCATCATGATCCTCGTCCTGGCGTTCAACCTATTGGGCAATGGGTTAAGAGATGCGCTGAATGTGCGGGGACGGGTTTGATGACACGAATGATTGCGAATTACACAAATAAGAAAGCTGTGGATTTGACGTTATCTATGAAACCGACCAGATGCGTTTATTCATTCTCCTCTGCTGCGTCTATGCAGAATCGTGTAAAGGGTCATCAGAATCCGAGGCGAATTTCCGGATGATCGACGAAAGCTTTCAGCTGAATGCTGCTACCCTTCGTCTCGCCAGTGAAGAAGTGATCACAGTATTGGAACAGCAGAAATCGGAAATGGTCAAGGCTTACCATACCGGCCCCTGGCTATTAAAAGCCAAGGCTGTTGATTCGTTGACCCGCGCGACGGTCTTCTATGTCAACCAATTTCGCATTTCGCCAACCAAAACCT
>CBHWDR010000267.1:0-5139 GCA_966112575.1 uncultured Chitinophagales bacterium | reverse complement strand
CATCACGTATAAGGTAACGGCAACGACAGCTGCCGGCTGTAAGGGTGAAGCATCGGTGAGCATCCGCGTATTCGATGGCCCGCAGATCTATGTGCCCACAGCCTTCACGCCCAACGGCGACGGACTGAACGACCTGTTCACGCCATTCCCGGTCGGCATCCGCTACTACACGTACTTCCGCGTCTTCAATCGCTGGGGTCAGGTGATCTTCCAGACCACCACCTTCAACAGGGGCTGGGATGGCAAGCTCGGTGGCAAGGACCAGCCCTCCGGCACCTATGTGTGGATGGTGGAAGGCGTGACCAAAGAAGGGAAGAAGATGGCGAAAAGCGGGACGGTGCAGTTGATTCGATAAAAAATGCCCCGCAATTAAATTGCTTCATTGAAAGAAGGCCCTGCATTGCGGGGCCTTTTCAATATTGAATATCGAACAAGGAATAAGGAATTTCGAGGGTGGGCCCGTCTGGTGTTTTCCACTGAAAGAGGGGAGGAAAAAACGGGGTTCGCATGAGGTAAAGCCCATCCATATCTTGAATCGCGTTGGGATGTTTGCGTAAAACATCTTTATGGATAAGAATCGCGTTTCGATCTCGAGGATCGACTGGTGGATTTTTCAGTTAGAGTGATCAACGTAAGTGAGTTGCTTCCACGAACACCCGCTGGTATTTACCTTGCCGATCAGGTCGTACGAAGCGGTACTTCTCCTGCCTTGAACTATGGAGAAGCACAGGCAGCAGAGAGCCGGACCGATTTTGTTCACAAAATGAAGATCTCGCTCAAAGAGTTACGGGAAACGCGTATAAGCCTCAAGATAATCAGACGCAAGAACTGGGTGGCCGGTCAGGAGCACGAGCAGCTGATGGATGAAAACAATCAGCTGATTGCCATATTCGTTAGCAGCGTCGAAACGGCAAAACGAAACATTGCGGAAGCCAGGAAAAAGCCCAAACCCTGATCGGTTGCCTGATTGGGGAACCCCTCGATATTCAATATTCCTTATTCATTATTCGATATTCTATCGCCCTGCACGTGGGAAGTCCTTACTTTTGCCCACGTCTAAAAAACGTATATGGTTGATGTAATTCTCGGACTGCAATGGGGCGATGAGGGCAAGGGAAAGATCGTGGATTTCTTTGCAAAGGACTATGATGTGATCGCGCGCTTCCAGGGTGGTCCCAATGCGGGGCATACGCTGTATGTGGGCGAGGAGCAGAAAAAGATCGTGCTGCACCAGATCCCCTCGGGCGTGTTCCACCAGGGAACCGTGAACCTGATCGGCAACGGCGTGGTGCTCGACCCCGTGACCCTCTGCCGCGAGGCGGATTCGGTAGCGGCTTTCGGCGTGGACCTGAAGAAGAACCTCTTCATCTCCGAGCGCACCCATCTCATCCTGCCCACGCACCGCGCGCTCGACAAGGCCGCCGAGCAGTCGAAGGGCAATGAGAAGATCGGCTCCACTCTTAAGGGGATCGGGCCGGCCTATATGGACAAGACCGGCCGCAACGGCCTGCGTGTAGGCGACCTGCTGCATAAGAGCTTTACCACTAATTACATCAAGCTGCGTCTGAAACACCAGCGCCTGCTGGACTCCTATAATTTCCAGGAAGATATCTCCGCCTGGGAGGAAGAGTTTTTCGAGGCCATTGAATTCCTCAAGAGCCTCAATATCGTCAACGGCGAATACTTTCTCAACAACCATATCAGCCAGGGCAAGCGTGTGCTGGCCGAAGGCGCACAGGGCTCCATGCTGGATATCGATTTCGGCACCTTCCCCTTCGTGACCTCCAGCAATACCATCTCGGCCGGGGTTTGCAACGGACTGGGCGTGGCCCCGCAAAAGATCCGCGAGGTCATCGGCGTGAGCAAGGCCTATTGCACCCGCGTCGGCTCCGGGCCTTTCCCCACCGAGCTGGAAGACCAGACCGGCGAAGAGCTGCGTCGCATCGGCAGCGAGTTCGGCGCCACCACCGGCCGTCCGCGCCGCTGTGGCTGGATGGACCTCGTGGCGCTTCAATATGCCTGCATGCTCAATGGTGTGACCCAGGTGGTGATGACCAAGGCAGATGTACTGGATGCATTTGAAGAACTGCAGATCTGTACGTCCTATAATGTAGGCGGAAAGGCCACCAACGAGATACCCTTCCAGATGCTGCATCAGAAGATCGAGCCGGTATATGACCGTTTCAAAGGATGGAAGACCGAGAGTTCGGCCGTGCGCGATGCAGCTGCCCTGCCCGGAGAAATGAACGAATACATCCGGTTCATCAACAGCCGTCTGTCTGCCCCGGTGACCTATATTTCGAATGGTCCCGGACGCGATCAGATCGTGCATCTCGGGGGAAAATAGCGGCTTTGCAAGACGTAAAAAAAGATTTTTAAAATTTGGCGAATTAAAATCTAAGCACAAATTTTACAGCGCAATCCCAATACTATGGCAGTTAATTTAGTCGAGGAAGTGACCTCTGAAGAACTCTTTGTAGCATCCGTCATTGCGATGGCGAAAGGAAAGGCAAAGCCCAAGAAAGAAGAAGACGAAGACGAGGAGGAAGACGTGCCTGCCAAGGGCGGTCGCAAAGGCGCTGATGACGAAGACGACGATGACGATCTCGATGATGAGGACGGAGATGCTGAAAGCGATGATTGGGATCCCGACTTTGAAGAGTTCGACCTTCCCAAATCGCGGAAAGGAAAGAGCGGCAAAGAAGAAGAGGAAGAAGATTTCAAGATCGAGGAAGATGAAGAGTTCAAGGATATGGACCTCTTCAACGACAGCGGCTTCGATGACGAAGAAGACGATTATTGATCCCCTTTAATTCCCATAACCTGACGACCGGTACGTATACGATCTCCGATGTCGGTAGGTGGAAAGCAAAGATGTTGAGCTGGGCCAACCGGTTCAACATCTTTTGTTTTCTGGACAACCACGACTACAGCATCGCGCCACATTCGGTCGACTGCCTGCTTGCTGTGGGCCAGCGTGCGGCAGCTACCACCTTGTCCGAAGCCGACCAGCTCGCAGGGTTCTGGAGCCTCCCGGCCTTCGGCCACCTGTCCTATTCCCTGAAGGAAGAATTACACGGACAGGTGAGCGGCCATCCCGACCCGATCGGTTTCCCGCATTTTCATTTTTTCATCCCTGAAATAATGGTCTCCCTGGAAGGCAATGAACTCCAGGTTACGGGCTCCGACCCCGAGGCCCAGTTCCTTGCGATCGAGGCAACTGAACCCGGTCACGCAGGGGCCCGGGCAACGGAGGTGCATCCGCTGCTCAGCCGGGAGGCCTACCTGGAGATCATTGGACACTTACAGGGCCATCTTCGCCGCGGCGACTGCTACGAGATCAATTTTTGCCAGCCCTTCCTCGCCTCGGGGGCGACGATCGACCCGGTGGATGTCTTCCTGCGCCTGGCCCGCCTTTCTCCCACGCCTTTTGCCGCGCTCTACCGGCTGGAAGAGCGCTACCTGCTCTGTGCCAGTCCCGAACGCTTTCTAACCCGCCGCGGCGACCGCCTGCTGTCCCAGCCGATGAAGGGCACCATCCGCCGCGATCTCCTCAACCCGCAGCAGGATGAAAACCTGAAGGATGCGCTTCGCGCCAGCGCCAAGGACCGCTCGGAGAACGTGATGGTGGTGGACCTGGTGCGTAACGACCTGACCCGTGTCTGCCTTCCCGGAACCGTGGAGGTGGACGAGCTATTCGGCGTCTATACCTATCCCAACGTGCACCAGATGATCTCTACGGTGAGCGGGCGCGTGGCACCCAAAACGCTTTTTTCGGAGATCATCGGCGCTACCTTTCCCATGGGCTCGATGACCGGGGCGCCGAAGAAGCGCGTGATGGAACTGATCGACCAGTACGAGCCCATCGACCGCGGCATCTTCTCCGGCTCGGTGGGCTACCTGCAGCCCAATGGCGATTTCGACCTCAACGTAGTGATCCGGAGCATCATGTACAACGCCGCCACCGGGGCGCTTTGCTACCAGGTGGGTTCCGGCATCACCATCTACAGCGATCCCGAAAAAGAATGGGAAGAATGCCTCCTCAAGGCAGAAGCAATAAAAAAAGTGCTCAGCGGTGGCTGAGCACTTTTTCATTTAGAGATTTTGAGATTTGGTGATTTCTGGATTCAATCACCAAATCCATCAATCACCCAGTCGCCAAATCGATTACCGGGCACTGACGGCGCTGAGCAGCATGCGCACCGATTGTTCGAGAATCTGGGGCTTGGCGGAAACGAAGCGGTCCATTTTCTCCTGGGGCAGGCGCATTTCGTAGGTGCCGTTGCCGGACAGCTGGCGGTCGAAGTTGGGGTTCAGCTTGCTGAATTCCTCCATGCTCATGCCGAGCTGCTGGGTGATGGCGATCGAATGGTAGCGTCCCATAATGGTGAGGGTGGATACGCCATCCGTAGCAGCCAGGGTTCCGGCCTGGTTGGCTTCTTCACGCTCTTTCTTCGTGAGCGTGGTCTCGCTGCCGTCGCCTTCCATAATGTAATGGGTGGCGATGAACTTCTTCACGTGGATGCGCGATTCGGCAGGCAGGTGATACTGGAGCTCCCAGAAATTGCGGCTCTTGGCCTTGCGGATCGCCTGGTCAACACGGCCGTTGCCGCTGTTGTAGGCGGCGATCACCAGCAGCCAGTCGCCATAGTAGTCATAGAGCTCGTTGAGGTACCGCGCGGCGGCAACGGTGCTCTTGCTGAAATCACGGCGCTCATCTACGGAACGGGTCACACGCAGACCATAGTCGCGGGCCGTGGCTGCCATGAACTGCCAGGGGCCGGCGGCGCCTACGCGCGAAGTGGCCGATGATTTCAGGTCCGATTCGATCACCGCGAGGTATTTCAGCTCCACGGGGATGTCGTACCGGTTAAAGATCTGGTCGATCTTGTCGAAGAAGGGCTTGACGCGGATCTTCATGCGGTTCAGCCGGTCGCCATCGCTTTCTACATAGTCTTTTACGAACTGGACAGCTTTGGGATTCAGTTGAAACTGATGGTCGGCCAAGGATTGGGTTTCGAAAAGGTCACGGAAGCCGCTTTTGGGATCATTCACCAGCACATCTTTAATGCTGGAATCGGAAGCGGACTGGATCAAGGGTGCACCAACTTGAGGGGTTCCTGCAGGATAACCTTCCAG
>CBHWDR010000266.1:0-5151 GCA_966112575.1 uncultured Chitinophagales bacterium | reverse complement strand
TGCCACTCAGCTTTTCGTGCTTGAGTTCATGCTTCAGGTAAGGGCCTTCGTCGCAGGAGCTGAAGGCGGTGGCTATGAAGGCCAGGAGTACGGCTGTACGTAACATGGTTCTGGTTTTAAAGGAGTTCGTAAAAAGCGGAGACGTTCTCCCACCCGGGATCGTCTTCCACTTCAAAATCGTATGCTCTTTCCACGGATGGAAGGAATTGCTCCAGAAAATTTTGCACCGCTTCGGCATCCCGGGTATAAAAAATCACCTCCCGCTTCCGGTAAAGTGTGGTATGCCCCACGTGCACCGTACGCGTTTCCGACTCCAGGTACTCGATGATGCTCTTCTCGATGTTGTTGAGATAATCGTACTCCTCCTCCACCGGGTGTCCGTACTCGTTCACCTGATCGGGCAGCAGGGTGATGAATACCGAATAGCGATACGCTTCCCGATCCGGCAGGTTCTTCAGATCGGCATTGATGATGGCGATCGCCGGGTTGCCTTCGATCTCGAATTCAAAGCCGGTATAGGTAGAGTCTTTTGAGTTCATAACACGAATTTAGAACGAACCTGCCTGCCGGCAGGCAGGTTACACGAATTAGCTGATCACGGATCATTCATTACTCACCCATCACGCGCATATAGGTCGCGAGGTCCTTATCGCCGCGGCCTGAAAGGCAGACCACGACTACATCGCTGGGCTTCAGGGGCAGTTTCTTCAGGGCAGCGAAGGCATGCCCGGTTTCGAGTGCGGGTATAATACCCTCCAGGCGCGCGACCTCGAAAGAGGCATCCAGGGCTTCTTTATCGGTTGCACAAAGGAAGGCGCCGCGGCCGCTGTCGAAGAGGTGGGCATGCAGGGGCCCGATGCCGGGGTAGTCGAGGCCGGCCGAAATACTGTGCGGCTCCACTACCTGCCCGTCGGCCGTCTGCATCACCAGGCTGCGGCTGCCGTGCAGGATCCCGTCGCGGCCCAGCTGCGTGGTCGCCGCGCTGCGGCCGGTGTCCACGCCCTCGCCGGCTGCTTCCACCGCCACCAGCTGCACGGAAGGTTCATCGAGAAAATGATAAAAGGCGCCGGCGGCATTGGAGCCACCGCCCACGCAGGCAAAAACATGTGTCGGCAGTTCAGAGCCGGTCTTCCGCTTCAGCTGCTGCCGGATCTCCTTGCTGATCACCGACTGAAATCGGGCCACCAGGTCGGGATAAGGATGGGGACCAACGACCGAGCCAATGATATAGTGCGTATCGTGCGGGTGATTGATCCAGTCGCGGATGGCTTCATTGGTTGCATCCTTGAGGGTCTTGCTGCCACTGGTAGCCGGGATCACCGTGGCGCCCAGCATGCGCATCCGGGCTACGTTCGGCGCCTGCCGCTCGATGTCCTTCTCGCCCATATACACGATGCACTCGATGCCTTTGAGCGCGCAAACCGTGGCCGTAGCCACACCGTGCTGACCGGCGCCCGTTTCGGCGATGATCCGCTTCTTGCCCAGGCGCTGCGCCAGCAGGATCTGCCCTACCGTGTTGTTCACTTTGTGGGCGCCGGTATGACAGAGATCTTCCCGCTTGAGGTAGATCTGCGTGCCGTAAACAGTGCTTAGCCGATGCGCGAAATAGAGGGGCGTGGGGCGGCCGACGTAATCTTCCAGCAAAGCATTGTACTCCTCGATGAAATCGGGGCTGCCCATGATCTCGAGGTAGCGGCTCCGAAGCTCTTCCACGTTTCGATGGAGCATTTCGGGAATATAGGCCCCGCCGAATCGTCCGTAGTAGCCCTGTTCATCGGGCTGAAAGGAAAGTGTTCCTGGTTCACGGTTCGTCTGCATCATCTCGTATTTAAATGTTTTTCAGTTTCTGTACAAAGCCGCTCACGGCTTTCATATCCTTGATCCCGGGCGCCACTTCAAAGCGGCTGTTGACGTCCACCACCTGCAACAGCGGCTGAGGAAAGACCGACAGCTCATCCGCATCCTCCGGGCCGATGCCCCCACTTAAAAAGAATGGCTTCGTCAGCGGAAGCGACTGCAGGAGGGCCCAGTTGAACTTCTTGCCGCTGCCGCCATAGGTCTGTGCATCGGTGTCGAAGAGCAGGAAGTGACTGGCCGCTTCATAGCTGCGGCTCACGGCTTCCAGGTCCATCTGCTCCGACACGCGGATCGCTTTGATCACTTCGGTTTCGGCCATGAGCCGCCGGCATTGCGCGGAGCTTTCGTCTCCGTGCAGCTGTACGGCCGACAGGGAGAAGCGTTCGATGGCGCGCAGGATGTCGTCAACCTCAGTATTGACAAACACACCCACTTTTTGGATCGGCAAAGCCCGCAATTCTTCGCGATCGCCGGCAAGTGCATCACCGGCATAGCGCTTCGAAGGCGGATAGAAGATCATGCCGACATAGTCCACACCCATCACCGCCATCTGGCGCATCTGTTCGATCCTCGTTATGCCGCAAACTTTGATCTTCATATCAGAGCGAATAGGTAAAGTCCTTGAATTGAAGTCCCGGGTTCTCCGCGCGCATGAAATACTCACCGATCAGAAAGCCCTGGAACCCATACTGCCGCAGGTATCGTACATCTTCCGGGCTGCGGATCCCGCTTTCGGCGATGGTCACTGCCGTACTTCCGATCTGGCCCGCCAGGCGCACCGACTGTTCCAGGTCCACCTGGAAGGTCTTCAGGTCGCGGTTGTTCACCCCCACCAGCTCGATGCCTTCGGTGATGTGGCCGAGCTCCGCCTCGTTGTGGATCTCGAGGAGCACCTCCAGTTCCAGCGACCGGGCCGTTGCGGCGAACTGCTTCACCTCTTCCGGCGAAAGGCAGGCGGCGATCAGCAGGATGGCATCGGCGCCGTGCGCTTTTGCTTCCACGATCTGGTACTCATCCACCGTGAAATCCTTGCGCAGGATCGGGATATCATTATCACGCGCAGCTACAAGGTCGTCGAGTGTGCCGCCGAAGAAATCCAGGTCCGTGAGTACCGATAGGCCGGAGGCGCCAAAGGCCGTGTACATCCGGGTGATGGATTCCACCGAATCCCGGTTGTTGATGATCCCTTTCGATGGTGAGCGGCGCTTGTACTCGGCGATGATACCGGTCTTTGCCGGGTCAAGCAGCGAGGCCTTCATCGAGCGAACGGCCCGCGTGAAGAAGCGATGCTGCTCCAGCTCACTCACCGGCACTTCGACCTTGCGGGCCGCTACTTCCTTTCGTTTTGCAGCGATGATGGTATCGAGGATATTGCTCATTGCAGGCTGATCAGTTTTTGAAAACTCTGGTAAGCCTTTCCGCTTTCGAGGCTTTCGACAGCAGCGTTGTAGGCTTCGTTATAGTTTGAATAGGAACCGGTGGCGTCCAGGGCCGCGGCGGCATTGGCCAGCACAACGGCATTCTGCGCCCAGTTGCCTTCACCCTTCAGGATCCGCAGGAAGATCTTCGCCGCCTCTTCCACCGTTTGCCCCCCATGCAGGTCGGATGGCGACACCGTGCGCTTGCCCAGCTCTTCCGACGTCAGGATGCGCTCACCGCCCTGCGTAATGAGCTTCACATCGCTGGTCAGCGAAATCTCGTCATAACCATCGAGGCTGTGGATGATGGAAAAAGGCCTGCCGTCTTCCTGGAGCAGGTAATTATAAATGCGTGCCATTTCCAGGTTGTACACGCCCACGAGCTGGAATTTCGGGCGCGCCGGGTTCACCATGGGTCCAAGCATGTTGAAGAAGGTGCGGAAGCCCAGGTTGCGCCGGATCTGCGCCACGGCCTTGAGTGCCGGATGGAAGAGCGGCGCATGGAGGAAGGTGAATCCAGCCTCGTCGAGCTCCTTGCGCAGCTGGCCTTCATGATTGCGAAACCGGTAGCCCAGTTGCTCCATCACATTGGAAGCGCCGCTGACTGAGGTAGCGCCATAATTGCCATGCTTGGCCACCAGCTGGCCGGCGCCGGCCACGATGAAGCAGGCCAATGTGGAAATATTGAAGGTATTCTTCCCGTCGCCCCCGGTGCCCACGATATCGATGGTCTCCCGGCTTTCGAGGTCCACCGGCACTGCCAGCTCAAGGAGCCCGTCGCGGAAGCCTTTCAGCTCATCGATGGTGATCGTACGCATAAGGAAAACCGTGATGAAAGCCGTGATCTCGGTATCGTTGTACGAACCGCGGGCCAGGTTAAGCATGACCTCCTTTGCCTGTTCGTGGCTCAGGGTCTTGTGTTCGAAAAGATGTTGTAAAAGCTTGCGCATGGATAAAACGAATTATTGCTGATTACAGGGATTAAGTCCGGCCACTAGCTTTCCAACCAGTTGCGTAATATGGTTGCTCCGTCCGGAGTGAGTACGCTCTCGGGATGAAACTGCACACCCTGCACATCGTAGGTCTTGTGCTGCAAAGCCATTACGTAGCCGTTCTCGTCGCGGGCAGTGATCTCCAGCTCTTTGGGGAATCCCTCTTCCTTTACGATCCAGCTATGGTAGCGGCCAACCGGCAATTCTTCCGGAAGCCCGGCAAAGAGGCGGGGCCTCAGGCCCGTTTCCACGCGCACCGGCGTAGCCACGCCATGGTAGACGGTGGAAAGGTTCTCCAGCGTCCCGCCAAAGACCTCACCGATGGCCTGGTGGCCCAGACAAACCCCGAGGATGGATTTGCTGGCCGCGTATTCGCGGATGAGCGGCTGCAGCAGTCCCGCTTCCAAAGGAATGCCCGGCCCCGGCGACAGGATGATCTTGTCATACTGCTTTACCTCCTCCATGGGGATCTGGTCATTGCGGCGGACGTCCACTTCCCCACCCCGGATCTTCTGCACGAGATGCACCAGGTTGTAGGTGAAGGATTCTTAGTTATCGAAGACTAATATTTTCATTGCTGATTTTTAGAGAAAGAACGCGGATGGAACGAATCAAAAAAAACTTCACGAATCCTATTCATTGTACACTTCGATCGCCCATTTTCGAATTCTCTCATTCCCGAATTTTCGAATTTTCAAATGGTTTCCGCCTCGCCGATGGCCTTCTTCAGGGCGTTGAGCTTGTGGTTCACTTCTTCCAGTTCCTTTTGCGGATCCGAGGCAGCCACCACGCCGGCGCCGGCCTGCAGGAACAGGGTGTTGTCGCGGCTGAGGAAGGTGCGGATCATGATCGCATGGTTGCAGGAGCCATCGAAGCCCACGAAG
>CBHWDR010000265.1:0-5152 GCA_966112575.1 uncultured Chitinophagales bacterium | reverse complement strand
TGAAGCTGCTCAACGGCGAAGGGGAATTCATCGATGCACAGACCGGAGCCGAAGTATTGAGTCGCGCCCAATCGGAAGAACTGGGCTTTGCCGCCGTGGATAAGCTGGGCAAGCGAAGCACCGACTCCACCTGGATGCAGAAGCATATCGATCTGGTTTTGCAGTATCCCCTGATCAATACCGAGGCCATTGCGAAAAAGAACTGGAAGGTGGTGGTAGATGCCATCAATTCCACCGGTGCGCTGGTCATCCCTGAGCTGCTGAAGCAGCTGGGCGTGGCGGAAGTGATCGTGATCAATGGAGAAGTCAACGGCCGGTTTGCCCACAACCCCGAGCCGCTTCCCGAGCACCTGACCTCCCTGAGCAATGAAGTGGTGAAGCAGAATGCCCATTTCGGCATCGCCGTCGATCCGGATGTGGACCGCCTTTGCTTTGTGTGCGAGGACGGCAGCATGTTCGGCGAGGAATACACGCTCGTTGCGGTAGCCGACTATATTCTTTCCGAGCGCAAGGGCAACACGGTAAGCAATATGAGCTCTACCAAGGCCCTCAAGGAAGTGACCCAGAAGCAGGGTGGCGCCTATCATCCTTCGGCAGTGGGTGAAGTGAACGTGGTGAAGAAGATGAAGGACGTGCAGGCCGTGATCGGTGGAGAAGGCAATGGCGGCATCATCGTACCCGACTTTCATTATGGCCGCGATGCACTCATCGGCATTGCGCTCTTCCTTTCGCATTTCGCCGGCTTCAAGAAAGGGCTGAAATCCTTCCGCGGCAATTATCCCGACTATTTCATCTCGAAGAATAAGATCGAGCTGGAGAACGGCATCGACGTGAATGCCATCTTCGATCGCATCCGGAAAAAATACAAGAACAACCCGATCAACACGGAAGACGGCCTGAAGATCGAGTTCGATACCGACTGGGTGCACCTGCGCACCTCCAACACCGAGCCGATCATCCGCATCTATGCCGAAAGCAATTTCGAGACAACGGCCAACAACATCGCCCGCAGGCTGATGCAGGATATCAAGGAGTGCTCCTCCTGATGGAGTGGTCGCGCGGCTCCCTTGTAAAAGGAGAGAAGAGAGAAAGCTTTTTTCTCTTCTCTCCTTTTTTGGCTTTTTTACAGCCCGGAGCGAAGCGACGGGCCATCCCTTTTTTTGTACCTTAGCCCCGCGATCGCCAGAACGAAAACCCCGAACCTATGCCTCAGACGATTATCGAAAGCCAGCCCCAGAATGGAGTTTCGAAAGCCGTGGATCAACGGATCTATTTCGACAACGCCGCCACTACCGCCCTCGACAGCGAGGTGCTGGAGGCCATGATGCCCTATCTCACCGACCATTTCGGCAACCCCTCGTCCATCTACTCGTATGGCCGCGAGACCCGCATGGCCATTGAGAATGCCCGGAAGTCGGTGGCGAAGATCCTGGGTGTCCGTCCGGGTTCGATCTTCTTCACATCCGGAGGCACGGAAAGCAACAACACGGCCATCTCGGCTTCCATCCGCGACCTGGGCTGCACGCATATCATCACCTCACCCATTGAGCACCATGCGGTTTTGCATACGGTGGAGCACTACGGGCAGGAGAAAAATATCTCGTTTTCCTTTGTGGCCCTGACACCGGAAGGGCATATTGACCTCAACAACCTGGAGGACCAGCTGGCGCAGTTTTCGGCTGCCGGCAAGAAATGCCTCGTGACCCTGATGCATGCCAATAACGAGATCGGGGTGCTCCTGCCCATTCAGAAGGTAGGGGCGCTTTGCCAGAAGTATGCGGCCATCTTTCATTCCGACTGTGTGCAGACCGTAGGCCATTACCCGCTCAACCTGAGCGAGATCTACGTGCATTTCATTTCTGCTGCGGCGCACAAGTTCCATGGGCCCAAAGGCGTGGGCCTGCTCTATGTGAATGAGAACATCGAGATCAAGCCCTTCATCTTCGGCGGTGGCCAGGAGCGCAACCTGCGCGCCGGCACCGAGAACGTCTATGGCATTGTTGGCTTTGCCCGGGCGCTCGAGATCGCGATGCGCGATTACGAAGAGGCGAGCAGTTATATCGATGACCTGAAGCATTACATGTCCGAGCAGCTGAAGAAGCAGATCGAAGGGGTGAGCTTCAATTGTGGTCCCAACTCGCTCTATACCGTGCTGTCCGTTTGTTTCCCGCGCAACGAGCGTTCGGACTACCTGCTGATGAACCTCGACATGAACCAGATCTGCGCCTCGGGCGGATCGGCCTGTTCCTCGGGTGCGGACGCCGGCTCCCATGTAATGAAAGCCCTCAACAAGACCGACAAATACATAACGATCCGGTTTTCGTTCTCGAAGTACAATACGAAAGAGGAAGTGGACCGGGTGGTGACGAAGCTGAAGGAGCTCGTATGATGTTAATTTCGGGATTTATAGATTTAGTGATTTGGTGATTTTAAGCAAATCCAAAAATCCAAAAATCCAAAAATCACCAAATCTAAAATCTGATTACAGGTACCGCAGCGGATTTCTGCGCGCTGCGAAGATGTAGCGCTTGATATTCATCCAGAATGCCAGCACCATGTACACGACAATGGGCGAGCCCAGCGTGAGCAGGGAGATGTACATGAACCACATGCGGATCCGGCTGGTGGCGATACCCATGCGTTCGCCGATGGCGGAGAGTACGCCAAATGCTTGCCATTCAATGAAATCCTTGAACCGGTTCATACCTCTAAAGTAAAAAAAATTGTCCGCAAATCCCGTCCTTTCCCGGACCGTGATGGAAAATGGTTTTTAAGTACCTTTGCACAACTTTTACGGGCAGCAAAAAAAATGCCTGAGCTCTGTACTTAAAAAATCTACCTATGCTTTTTGATCTGGACCTGATCCAAAAGGTTTATGCTGAACTACCTAACAAGGTTCAGGCAGCCCGCAAATTGCTGGGCCGCCCGCTGACCCTGGCTGAAAAAATTCTCTATTCTCATACCTATAAGCCTGCCGCGCGTGCGCTGGAGCGGGGTAAGGATTATGTGGACTTCGCCCCCGACCGCGTAGCAATGCAGGATGCAACGGCCCAGATGGCCCTGCTCCAGTTCGACACCTGCGGCCGCGAACGCGTAGCCGTTCCCTCCTCGGTACACTGCGATCACCTGATCCAGGCCAAGGTAGGCGCCAAAGAGGACCTCAACACGGCGATCGACACCAACCGCGAGGTTTATGACTTCCTGGCTTCGATCTCCAACAAATACGGCATCGGCTTCTGGAAGCCCGGCGCCGGCATCATTCACTCGGTGGTACAGGAGAACTATGCCTTCCCCGGTGGCATGATGATCGGAACCGACTCGCATACGCCCAACGCGGGTGGGGTGGGCATGATCGCCATTGGCGTCGGCGGTGCCGATGCGGTGGACGTAATGGCCGGCCTCCCCTGGGAACTGAAGATGCCGAAGCTCATCGGTGTGAAACTGACCGGTAAGCTCAGCGGCTGGACGGCTCCCAAAGACGTGATCCTCAAAGTTGCCGGCATCCTCACCGTAAAAGGCGGTACCGGTGCGATCGTGGAATACTTCGGCGAAGGCGCCGACTCCCTCAGCTGCTCCGGCAAGGCCACCATCTGTAACATGGGTGCCGAGATCGGTGCAACGACCTCCGTGTTCTCCTACGACGACAAAATGGCCAACTACCTCCGTGCTACCGGCCGCGAAGCCGTAGCCGCGGCTGCCGACACGGTTCGTTCCGACCTGCGCCCGGATGCCGAAGTGTACGCCAGCCCTGAAAAATACTTCGACCAGCTCATCGAGATCAACCTCTCCGAGCTCGAGCCGCACGTGAACGGACCCTTCACGCCGGACCTGGCAACGCCCATCTCCAAGATGGCCGAAGCCGTAGCCGCCAATGGCTGGCCCGACGCGGTGGAAGTAGCCCTCATCGGCTCCTGCACCAACTCCTCCTACGAGGATATCAGCCGTTCGGCTTCGATCGCCGCACAGGCTACCAGCAAAGGACTGAAAGCAAAGAGTGAGTTCACGGTGACCCCGGGTTCGGAGCTCATTCGCTATACCATCGAGAAAGACGGCTTCCTGAATACCTTCGACCAGATCGGCGGTGTGATCCTGGCCAATGCCTGCGGTCCCTGCATCGGTCAGTGGGCCCGTCATATCGATGACCCCAACCGCAAAAACACCATCGTTACCTCTTTCAACCGCAACTTCGCGAAGCGCAACGACGGCCTGGCTTCGACCCACGCTTTCGTGGCCTCGCCTGAGATCGTGACGGCTTATGCCATCGCCGGACGCCTGTCGTTCAACCCGCTGAAGGATAAGCTGGTGAATGAGAAGGGGGAAGAAGTGATGCTCGACGAGCCTACCGGCTGGGAACTGCCTCCGAATGGTTTCTCCGTGGAAGACCCGGGCTACCAGGCACCTGCCGAAAACGGCAAGGACGTAGCCGTGGTGGTGAAATCGGATTCCAACCGCCTGCAGCTGCTCAGTCCTTTCCCGCTCTGGGAAGGTACCGATCTCCAGGGCTTGAAGCTCCTCATCAAGGTGAAGGGCAAATGCACTACTGACCACATCTCGATGGCCGGTCCCTGGCTGAAGTTCCGCGGCCACCTCGACAATATTTCGAACAACATGCTCATCGGCGCGGTGAACTATTTCAACAACCAGACCGACAGCGTGAAGAATGCCCTCACGGGCGAATACGGCGCCGTTCCCGCCACGCAGCGTGCCTACAAGGCCGCGGGCTTCGGATCGGTAGTGGTTGGTGATGAGAACTACGGCGAAGGCTCTTCGCGTGAGCATGCGGCCATGGAGCCCCGTCATCTCGGCGTACGTGCCATCCTCGTGAAGAGCTTTGCGCGGATCCACGAGACCAACCTGAAGAAGCAGGGGATGCTGGCACTTACGTTTGCCAACAAGGAAGATTACGATCTGATCCAGGAAGATGATACCATCAGCATCCAGGGCCTGACCGATTTCGCTCCCGGCAAACAGCTGACCGTGGTCTTCCACCATAAGGACGGTACGTCGAGCAAGGTGAAGGTGAACCATACCTACAACGAACAACAAATTGAATGGTTCAAAGAAGGTGGAGCACTTAATATAATTCGTGCTAGCGTAAAAGCTTAGTTTAATTACGAATTAAAAATTACGAATTACGAACAAAAAAGCGAAG